>JASHTO010000748.1 GCA_030040515.1 Terriglobia bacterium | reverse complement strand
TGAATGAAAGTTCCGGCTTTCCAAGAACGACTGACAGGTAGCTCCCAGCGGATGCCGCCATAGGGTTGCAGAATGAGATCATGCGACAGAGTAATGTTCTTGTAGGCGGTCAGAGCGTCATATCTGTCCCAGCCCTGTTGTAGCACCACGTTTTCCCAAGAGGCCTGATCGCCAACCAACACCGAGAAACCGTGGCCCGCGCGAAACTCGAGCTCGACGAAAGGTCCCGGAGTGTGACTCGGGCGACTGAGCACCGCGTAGTAAACGAGTGCGGCGCCCACGGTCCTGCCCTCCCCCTCATAGTTTTGCTCTTGTGTCGAACCGGTTGACCCTTCGATCGGCTTGGGCAGAACTGACTCCCACGAGAAAAGGCCTCCGGCGCGTAGGGTCAAGCGTCTGTAAGTCACTTCGGGACTTATAGCGGTACCGACCGGAATGAACGAACCCAGCTCTACGGTGCCGTTCGGGATGAGGATTGGAGTCCCGGCGCCGGGGTCAGCGGGGTTGATAGGCACCGTCCGCAAAGATGCTGGGATTTGGCTCACTTGCGGCAGAAAGTTCGGATACACGTCAAAATTCAAGGGCCTGAGGTCAAGCCCAAACTGCCATCCGCTAGAGCCAAAAGCCAGCACAGTGAACGAGCTAGTCAGAAGCAGAAGCGCGAAGAAAAGCCTCGCCACCCCCTTAAGGAAGTTGAATCGTGATTGCATATACATTCTCCTTCGAGTTGGATTTCGTACACCCGCTCAAAAATGCCGATGGTTAACCACCCGCCGGAGCTTCAGTTCGATTCGTGTTGGGATGGGCAAAGCTCACGTGGCGTCCACGGTTGCCACACTTGCGGAAGTCTTGTAGACTTTCTGGTTTATTCCTGCACTGAGAGGAGCACAGGGTGGCTCTGCGCAATCGCGTTGCAATCGTGACAGGGGCATCGCGCGGAATCGGGAAGGAAATCGCGCTGGTGCTGGGGCGTGCGGGTCTGCGCGTGGCCGTAGCGTTTCGCACCAACAAGCTGGGCGCGCAAAAGGTTCTGGCGGATTTGCGTGCCGTGGGAGCTGAAGGCTTGGCCGTGGCTACGGACGTTACAGACCCGGCGCGCGTCAAAGATCTGGTCGACGCGGTCGCCAAACATTTTGGCCGGCTGGACGTGCTGGTGAACAACGTCGGCGACTTTGAGTGGAAGCCGGTGGTGGAATCTACCGTGGAGGCCTGGAGCTCCATCATCAGGTCGAATCTCTTCAGCGTTTTCTACACCACCAAATGCGCAATTCCCCTGATGCGGCGGCAACACTGGGGGCGAATCATCAACCTGGGCGCCGTGGGCGCGGAGCGGGCGTTCGGGCAGGCGAAAATCTCCGCTTATTCGGCAGCCAAGGCTGCCATTGTCGCCTTTACGCGCTCCGTGGCGCTGGAAGAGGCTGGAAATGGCATTACGGCGAATGTGGTGAACCCGCCCATTATCGACGAGAAGGAATTGTCTCTGGAAGAGGCGCAGCGCCTCACCGATGTGCGCTTTCCCGTCGGCCGCCCCGCTACTGGCCGGGATGTGGGGGAAGCGGTAAAATTTTTCGTGTCGGAAGAGGCTGCCTTCATCACGGGCCAAGTCTTGAACGTAACCGGAGGGTGGATGCTTTGAACAGGAGTCACAACCCAGAATTTAACCGTCGAGACCGGAGCGTTCGGCCAGGACTTACAGGCTTTGATGAAGGGATTGAGGTCAACAGAGGCGCGACTCATCCTGAATCCTGACTTTTGACTCCTCACGCCCATGAAGATACTTAATTCCGCCGAAATGCAAAGGATTGATCGCCTGACGACGGAACGCTATGGCATTCCCACTCTCACCCTGATGGAAAACGCCGGGCGCGGTGTGGTGGAATTCCTCCAGGAGTGCTTCTTTCCGCTCGAGCAGCAGCGCATCGTCATCCTCTGCGGGAAAGGGAATAACGGCGGCGATGGAATGGTTGTAGCGCGCCTGCTTCGCGACCAGGGCTTGCGTCCACGCGTGCTGCTGTTCACGGCGCCCACGGATTTTCGCGGCGATGCGGCGGCAAGTTACGCACAACTGGTTCCCTCCGGACCGCCGGACATCATTGCCGGCCCGGTTACCTGGCAAGCCCTGGCGCCTTCTATTTCCAAAGCCACGCTGTTCATTGACGCTCTGCTCGGCACTGGCCTCTCCAAGCCGATGGAAGGGTTCCTGTTGGGAGTGGTGCGGGATATCAATACGAATTTCCCCGCCGCCAAGGTGGTGGCCGTTGATTTGCCGTCGGGAATGTCGGCGGATTCCGGCGAACTGATCGGCGAGCACATGCGGGCGGATTTCACAGTCACCTTTACGGCGCCTAAAATTGCTCACGTCTTTCCCCCTGCCTGCGAGCAAGTGGGCGAGTGGGTGGTGAAGCAGATCGGCACGCCGGCTGAAGCCCTGGAAAATGATCCGGCCCTTACCCTGAATTTTCCGGTCAGGAAGGATTTCGCCTGGGTAAAGAAACCGCGACCCGCAGGATCAAACAAGGGCAATTTTGGGCATGTGTTGCTGCTGGCAGGGTCAGTGGGAAAGACCGGCGCCGCCGCTCTGGCGGCGCGCGCGGCATTGCGCGCGGGTGCGGGACTGGTGACCGTGGCCACCGCAAAGAGCGCGCAGCCCACCATCGCCTCCCTCGGAATGGAATTCATGACGGAAGGGCTGGCGGAAACCGATGTGGGCAGCATTTCTTTTCGCGCCTTGGACGACCAGCGCCTGGATAAACTGATCGCCGGCAAGACCGTACTGGCCGTGGGGCCGGGAATCGGCTCGCATCCTGAAACGGCGGAGTTGGTACGCGCCGTGGTCAATAATTACCCGCTGCCTGTCGTTCTGGATGCTGATGGGTTGAATGCCGTTGCAGGCCATATGGAATTCTTTCGCCAGGATGTTCGCCCCTCCGGCGCCACCGTCTTCACGCCTCATCCCGGAGAGATGGCGCGCCTGACAGGGAAGACGGTTGCGGCCATCCAAAGCCAGCGCGTGGCCGTGGCGCGCGAATTTTCCCATCACTTCGGCGTCACGCTGGTGTTGAAGGGATTTCGAACCCTCGTGGCCTCTCCCGACGGCAAGGTGCAGGTGAATCCCACGGGCAACCCCGGCATGGCCACCGGCGGCACCGGCGATGTTCTGACCGGCCTGACGGCGGGTTTGCTGGCGCAGTTTCCCACTCAACCGGCAGGCGAAGTTGCCGCGGCTGCGGTATACTTACACGGTCTGGCGGGTGACCTCGCCGCCGAGGAATTGGGACAGCCATCGCTGTTGGCTGGGGACCTTCTTGAGAAGATTCCCCAAGCCTATCAATCTATGGATAAGGGAGATTGACGCTTGCCGACTGCAGGCCGCCGGCAAGGAAATCCGTCATTGGTATCTACTGGCCATCACCAATCATCAAACGTCAGTGAGCCGGCAAGCGGGGAAGTGAAGGGTGTGGGCTCACGCAGATTTGTAACGCTCACGGAGCGTGTGACGCATTCGCCGGAGGAAACGGTACTCTTCGGGCGGGAAATCGCCGCAACTTTTCAGCCGCCATGTCTTGTGCTGCTCGAAGGTGATTTGGGCGCGGGCAAAACGACGCTGATCAAGGGGATTGTCGCCGGCCTGCGCGCGGCCGGCGAGGATGAAGTCACAAGTCCCACCTTCACGCTCGTCCATGAATACGGTTCGGAAGGCAGGGTCTTTCACGTCGATCTCTACCGGATTGAAGGTGAGCGCGACCTTGCGACGCTGGGGTTGGACGACTTATCGAGTCAGGCGGCCACGGTTCTGGTTGAATGGGGCGAAAAGCTCGGGGATAATGTCCCCCTGCCTTGCTTCCAAGTTCGAATGGAGCATCAGCAAAGTGACAATCGCAGGATCCTCATCCAACGCGTGGAAGCATAGCTTCCCACAGGGGGCGCGTGTTGGTCTTGCGCTGTTCACGGCGCTTTTTGCCGCGGCGTGTGGCAGCGTTCCAAAGACGTCCTTTTACCATTTGCAAATGCCGCTCGCCCCGATGCCTTCCGATCCCAAGACGGATTTTGTGTTGGGTGTGGAACACTTTCGCGCCCCGGAGGTTCTGCGCGACACTCGCATTGTGTATTATGTCTCGCCCACGCAGATGAACTTTTATGAATATCAGCGCTGGGGCGCTACTCCGGCCTCGATGCTGTCAGAATTCACCGCGAGCTGGCTGGAGGCGAGTGGAGTCTTTTCCCGGGTGATGATGCTCCCCGACCGCGAGCACGTGGATTACACGCTGGGAGGAAGCGTCACCAACTTCGAGGAAGTGGATTCCGAGGGCGGTGTGAAGGTTCGGCTGGCCATGGAACTCAACCTCGAGCGAATGCGCGATCATAAGCCCGTTTGGTCCGGCAGATGGGCTTTTGAGAATCCTGTTTCCGGGCACGGCGTTGAGGGCGTTGCCGACGCCCTGAATACCTCTTGCACCCAGGCTATGCGCGAATTGATTCCCGGCCTCCTTGCGCAGGTCGAGCAGGATTCCAAGGCCGGGGCAGGTCAAAACCACTAAGCGGAGAAAATCAGATCATGGCGGAAACTAAAGGCCCCACTCCGTGGGGCTTGATTATCGGTTCGTCAAGCGGCTTCGGCGCCGCGGTCAGCCTGGAGCTGGCGCGCTCCGGGCTGAACATTTTCGGAGTGCATTTCGATCGCCGCTCGAACATGCCGCAGGTTGAAAAGGTCATCGCCGGCATTCGCAAGACCGGGCGCGACGTGGTGTTCTTCAACATCAACGCTGCCGACGCTGCCAAGCGCACCGAGGCCCTGAACCAGATGCAGGAGCACTGGAAAAAGGCCGGTGGCGCGCACTTTGTAAAAGCCTTCCTGCATTCCGTGGCGTTTGGGTCGCTGAAGCCCTACCTTTCGCATACTGCCGACGACGAACTGACCCAACAGCAGATGGATATGACCGTCGACGTGATGGGAAACAACCTGGTCTACTGGGTGCAGGACCTCTTCCGCCGCGGAATGCTCGGTCGAGGCAGCCGGATCTACGCCATGACCAGCGCCGGCGGGCACAGCGTGATTCCCAATTACGGCGCGGTGTCGGCCGCCAAGGCGGTTATGGAATCGCACATCCGCCAGCTTGCGTATGAACTCATGCCCTCGGGCATCACGGCCAATGCCATCCAGGCCGGCGTCACGGTCACTCCAGGTTCGAGCAAGATTCCCGGCATCGATAAGCTCGCGGAGTTCGCCAAGATGCGCAATCCCGGCGGACGGCTGACCACTCCCGAAGATGTTGCCGAAGCCATTGCCGCGTTGATGAGTGACAAGACTCATTGGCTCACCGGAAACGTCATCCGCGTGGATGGCGGGGAAGACATCGTTACCTGACGAGCGGCTGCATTCTGATGACAGTTTAGATTGGGTTTCATTATGAAGTCCACAACGGTGACCGACCGGCGCTATCACTTCCCGAGAATTGAGGCCCTTTTGAACAAGGGACACATCATCGATATCCGGAAGCGTGGTAAGGTCATCGCCAGGCTTCACCCGGTTCGATCAAAGGCTGCAGACTATCCGGAATTGGCAGCGAAGGCCCAGCGAAATTAGTTGGCCTAATTCTGTTCAGACGGATTCGCCGTCCTCCTCCTGGAACGGCGACTTCCCCACAAGCCAATCCTTCCAGGCCCGCGGCAGCGCTGCGAGGCTCAGGAGTTTGTTGATTTGCTCGCGGCTGGCGCGTTTGTGGCGATAGAACTCTACAAACTCAGCGATGGTGACTCTCACCGGCTCGCGCGAGGGAAGGGGATAGATCGCGTCGCCCGGCTGGAGTGCGCCTTCCTGAAGCACGCGCAGATAGAAACCCGTTCGGCCGCTTTCCAAAAACGTTTTCGGAAGACTCGGCGTCTCGAGCGCCAGCCCCAGCTTGAAGCAGGGAAGGCGCGGCTGGGTAACCACGAACCGAGCGTCGCCGATCGCGAACTCATCGCCGATGGCGACTTCGTTTTCGTTCAACCCCTCGGCCGTAAGATTCTCGCCGAATGACCCCGGCCGCAAATCCTCGCGACGCAACGTTCGCTTCCAATACTCAACGTTCTCCCACGGATAGAGATAAACAGCCTTGTCGGGGCCACCATGAACGGTAAGGTCGCCCTGCCCGTCACCATCGAGGTTCAGGCTGCGAGCGACGACCACCCCCGCGACAGGAGTTTTGAAAAAGCCCGTCTCAATTTCCTTCCCATGCACGCTTACCCGGTGCGGCATGGAGACATTGATGGATAAGACCTTCATAAGCTGAGGGTGAATTCTCGGCCGAATTCCCGGTCTGACACTCGACCGCAGGAAGACTTGAACCGTCAAGCTGACATGATAATCGAATTTTGACGAACCCGCCCGAATCCTATACAATGAATCTGTCGCTTTTCCCGAGTGCTGGTGGAGACAACGGTTCATCATGGCAATCAAACGGCTCTTACTGGCAAAACCGCGTGGATTCTGTGCCGGAGTGGACCGCGCCATCGACGTGGTCAACATGGCTCTGCAGCTTTACGGCTCGCCCGTATACGTTCGCAAGGAGATCGTGCACAACAAATATGTCATCCGGTCGCTGGCCGCGAAAGGCGCGATCTTCATCGACGATCTTGACGAGGTTCCCGATGGCGCGGTGGCGATTTACAGCGCGCACGGAGTTTCGCCCGCCGTCCGCGCCACCGCCGCCGCAAAGGGCCTTAGGGTTATCGACGCCACCTGCCCGCTGGTCACCAAGGTTCACATGGAGGCGGTGCGCTACGCCAACGAGAACCGTTCGATTATCCTCGTGGGTCACGCGGGCCACGACGAGGTGATCGGCACCATGGGAGAAGTTCCGGGGCGGATTCAACTGGTGGGCAGCATCGAAGAAGCTGAAAAGGTGCAGGTGCCCGACCCCGACCGCGTCGCCGTTACCACTCAAACTACGTTGGGCGTTGACGACGCCAACGTGATCATCGATGTTCTCCGCCGCCGCTTCCCCAAACTGACCGCGCCCGCCAGCGACGACATCTGTTATGCGACGCAGAACCGGCAAACCGCCGTAAAGCTCCTCGCGGAGGATGCCGACCTGGTGCTGGTGCTGGGCTCGGACAATAGCTCGAATTCCCGCCGTCTGCGCGAAGTGGCCGAGGGCGCGGGCGCCAAGGCTTTCCTCATCGATGACGCCACGGAGATCAATCCCGCCTGGCTCGAGGGTGTGGAGTGCGTGGCAATCACAGCGGGAGCATCGGCTCCGGAGTACCTTGTGCAACAAGTCGTGGCCTATTTCCGCTCCATGGGGGTTGAGCACGTGGAAGAAGTCATGGCCATGGATGAAAAGGTCACCTTCCTCCTGCCGCCGGAACTCTCCCGCGAAATGAGCGCCCGCGGCTTGACGCAACTGGCCTGATGCTCGCCTGGTTCTTTTCTCGGTGTACCTGCGTGCGCGCTGTGGTGCATCTTTTCTTCGATTCGCACTGGACAATCCCGACTCAAAATGGAATAGAATGTCATCGCGCCCGCGAGTGCCGGATCGACCAAACGCGCGCGTGCATTCAGTCACCATTATCTTTTGAGGGGGTTTATCGTGGCCAACATAAATCGCAGGGATTTTATGAAATCCGGAAGCATTGCCGGAACGTATTTCGTCGGCGGAACTAAGACTCACCTGATGGCTTTTGAGGAGCCTGAGCCCGCGAAGCCCATCGCGCCCAACGAGCACATTCAAATCGCCCTGATTGGAGCGGGCGGGCAGGGCCAAGGTGATACAAGAATGGCAGCGTTGATGCCGGGTGTGAAAGTGGTGGCCGCGGCGGACTGCTACGACGGCTGCCTGGAGCACGCCAAGGAACTCTGGGGGCAGGATATCCAGGCCACGAAGGACTACAACGAGATTCTGGCGCGCAAGGACGTGGACGCCGTCATCATCGGCACGCCCGATCACTGGCACATGCAGGCATCGGTGGATGCCATGAACGCCGGCAAGGACGTCTATTGCGAAAAGCCCATGATTCATCTCTACTCCGACGGGCCGAAGATCATCGACACCTGGAAGAAGACGAATCGGATTATGCAAATCGGCAGCCAGCGTGTGAGCTCGATCATCTATCACAAGGCGAAGGAACTGCTGGCGGCGGGCGCCATCGGCGAGCTGAACATGGTAACCGTGTGGTACGACCGCAACTCCGCCCAGGGCGCGTGGGAATACACCGTGCCTTACAACGCCAACACCACCACCTGCGACTGGCCGCGCTTCCTGGGCACCGCGCCCAAGGTGCCGTGGGATGGTGAGCGATTCTTCCAGTGGCGCAAGTATCAGGACTACGGCAGCGGCGTGGCCGGCGACCTGTTCGTACATCTTTTCAGCGGAGTGCATTTGATCACCAATTCCACCGGCCCTACGCGCGCTATGTCCACGGGGGGAATCCGCTTCTGGAAAGACGGCCGCGACGTGCCCGACGTGATGATGTCGCTCTACGACTATCCCAAGAACTGGAACCTGAGCGTGCGAACCAACTTCGTCGATGGAGGCTCGGAGAGCGAAGGGTTCATCTTCACGGGCTCCGAGGGCCAGATGACCATCGCCGGCGACAGCGTGATCGTCAACCGAGTTCCGCGCGAAAAGGAGCCTGGTGTGCGCGTCAGCCCGTTCGCCACGGCCATCCAGAAGCGCATGATGGAGATTTACCATGAGAAGTACCCCGTGACTTATCCCACCGGCCCAGTGATGGAAGGCGAAGAGCGCTACGTTGCCCCTCAAGGCTACAGCGACCACTACCACCACGTCAAAAACTGGATCGACGCCATCCGTAGCCGAGAGCCCATTATCGAAGACCCCGTCTTCGGCTTCCGAGCCGCCGGCGCAGCGCTGCTTTCGAACGAAAGCTATTTCTCCGGCCACCCCGCCCGCTGGGATCCGGATGCCATGAAGCTGCTGTGAGCACCGGTCTAACCCATATTGTTTTCAGCAACTTATGTGGATATGCCCATAATAGACGGTGTGGTAGAGAGCGTGCGGAATATGGGGAAATGCACACACTTCCCCGGATTCCATATGCAACCTGCTACTTGCCGTCCTTTTGTTTTTATCCACACCCCCGGATGCACCTTCATTTTTGAACATCGAAATCTGGCCGTTCGTCCTGCCTGGATTTACCGTCTACCACCTCCCACTTACCCTTTGTCTTCGCCGCGCACAGAAGGATTCCGACGGAGACCCATGTGTGAACTGATAAGAGGCCATCAGAGTAATCGCCACAAGCAAAATTAGCAGCACGACAAAGACAACGAGCAGATACGGGAAAAACGGCACTTCCTCGAACTCGACTGCGCCATATCTGACCCACTCTGGTTTTACTTTGGCAACTACGCCAAATGCGGCAGCTAAGATTGTTCCGACTAAGCTGAAAGCACAGTGAAGCTACGTGGCTTAAACAAAATCGCAGCTAGGAAGACTCCAATTGTGATCACGAGTGCCAACGTCCAAAAAGCCCAACAGTCGTGAAGACCGCGGAATGTGTAGAAGTTGATGTACCAATCGGCATACAGTCGCATGGGGAACCAAAGCAGGAATAATCCGACGCACACAACCGTGCTTTCCTTAGAGTGATTCGTCTGACTCGTATAGGCATGATAAGCGCCGAACGGGAGATAGGCGAATAATGCGGCCACTCCAACTGCTACCAGGCAATTCACGTACAAGGACGCCAATGCTGCCCGCCATTTGGCCCGGAGACGTGCTCTCGGTGCGGAGATTGGATTCCGAACCCGCGACGCCGGGTGATGTGGTCCTGTGCCAGCGCGAGGGACGATTGGTCGCTCACCGGGTCGTTCAGCGAACCTTTCGCCCGGACGGAATCCAGTGGTTGCTGCGCGGCGACAGTGTGGCGGGCAACGACGAGCCGGTTTCAAGCCGCGAATTGCTTGGGAAAGTGGTCTCCCTTGAAAGGGGTTCTCGCCGGCTCCCGCTGCGCAGTCCGCTGGCCGGTCATCTTGCTTCATTGATTTTTCGGCGATTCGATTTTGCCACTCGCGCGATGTTGTGGTGGTTTTGCCCAAGTTCGAAAGTCCTTCAACACTGAGGCACCGGGAAGACATTTTCTCAGTGTCTCGGTGGTGGAATTCTCCAGAATGGAAAGAAGTGAGGACAGCTATTTTCCTCCGTACTGGGACAAAGGGTTTTGAATTCGCTTCTGGCGAACCACCCTGCAGAGGGTTATACTGCCGGCATCGCGACAAATGGAGGTGTGGCAATGAAGCGCGGACGGAGCCTTGCGACAGCGGTTCTTCTGGTGACCCTTCTTTGGGCGGCATCACCGGGTTCGAATGGATTCGCGCAGGCGACGAATCCACCCTATCTCGCCGACTTCCCCTCGGTGGATAAGGTCATGGCCACGATGAAGACTGCCGACCCGGATGAGACCACCGCGCGCCTAATGGCCTCCTTCACCTGGCTCCAGCAGATGATTCTGGAGCTGTCCGGACCGCGCCAGGTTCAGAGGGGAGGATTGACGGCGGACGAAAACAGGCTGCGCCAGGATTACAACACGGCCCTCTACAACATACAGAAGTCCAACCCGAAGTACACTGCCACGGGCGCCATGCGCGGACTGGGATTTTCTCTCCCTTTCCGCAACGAGCTTATACAAAAGGCGTTTCCTCCCGGCTTCAGCGCTGAATATGCGAAGGCGAAGGCTCAGGCCAGGCAGGCCCGTGCGCAATTGCATCAGCAGGCCGTGCAGGCGAGTGAGGCCCGGGAGGCGGCGCAGCGCCCGGCAGAGCAAAAAGCGCTGGACCAGTTCCGGCAGCAGTATGAGGCGCAACAGCAGGAGGCCCACATGGATCCGCAATCGCGCCAAATGCGCCGCTGCGTCACCGCCGGACGAGTGTTAGCCGTGTGCGTGGGCAATGGCCTGATGGGTTCGGTAATGCCGAACGTCAACGGGATCCTGAGCGCAGCGGCTCCTGGAGCGGTCGGCAAGGAAGTTACAGGGCCGCAGATGGCGGGCGTCTTCGTGGGCAGCGGCTGGCGCCTGGAGTTCAGCGAAGCCTCCGTGGCTCTTAGTTGCGAGGGTATGATTCCAGACTCGCACGCTTACACGATTTCGTTTGTGAACAATCGCGCCGCGCTCGATATCGCCAGCACGCCCAAGGACGTTCTGCTCAGCGTCGATGGGAACACCCTCGCGGGCGCGGCGGCGCAGGCGGTGCAAGGGAGAATTTCGCTGGGGGTGACGCGCGGCTACAATCCGCAAGGGCAGCCCGTCGACGTCTACAATTACCAGCAGGTAACCCGGAACTGCTCGCGGCCGGTGCTCAACGCAACGAACAGCCCCGGCGCGGTGGGCGCGCAGCAGAATCTCCTAGTGAGCATCTTTAATGACGGAGACTCCGGGCCGCCCACCCCTCCGGGCTTGCGGATGAACGGGACTTACTCGGCGGCCAGCGGATTCAGTGCGCAGTTTTTCCCCGAGTCGGTAATCCTGGGGTGCGGGCCGGATGTGGCGCGCGCCTATCCCTATACCGTCGTCGCCGACGGCAGACAGGCGGGAATCAAAGTCAGCGCTCCGGACCATCCACTGACGCTGCCCATCAAGCCGAATAATCAGCTCGACCCCGGCAACGGCCCCTACCTGGTGGAGGGCCGGCGAATCACCGGGCAGGACGCCAACGGGGATTACACGTTCGCGCCGCGCAATGCCGCGTGCAATCTGGCGGTGCTGTCTCCCGGGCCGGTACCGTCCATGATCACTCCCGTTACGGCGGCCGCAGGTAATCGGTGAGAGCAAAGGGAAGGCGAATTGATGGAGTGCACCTTAAAACTGAGACATCGAATTGGGGAAACTATTCAGGAAGGAACAGAGGTTTCACGAAACGATTTCCAGTCATGCTAACGCCCAAACTCATTTCGGTTTACGAAATCGCGGTTGAAATTGGTGATTCGCCCATTTGCCTCCGCACGGACAGCGGGGAATTTGCGAGACTCCTGGAGGCTCGATACGGCGAATTCGTGGCCCGAGACTCATCACAGCCCTCAACGGTGCAGCCGGCAGTAGAACTCGAGGTCGAGCTGCTTCCGGAATCCGGAATCGGAAATGACGAGGCGGATTGGGGAGAGGGCGCAGAGGATGACGTCAGGGTCAGCATTCAAGCCAATCGCTGGGTGATGGAGCGGGGTGACTTCCGTGCCGGGTGGGACCCTGAATGCCGGCGCGGCTGGGTGCAACAGACGGCAAATCCTTACGCCATTGACAGCGTCCTGCGCATTTTGCACTCGCTTATCCTGGCGCGCCGTGGAGGCTTTCTGGTGCACGCGGCGAGCGCCGTGCGCAATGGCCGGGCATTTGTTTTTGCCGGAGAGTCAGGCGCGGGGAAAACCACCTTGTCCCGCTTGGCCCCGCCCGACGTTACGATCCTGACGGATGAAATTTCCTACCTAAAGCTGGCGGCGGGGAATTCTGCTGTAGCCAACGGCCGCCAATTTGAGGCCTTCGGCACTCCCTTTGCCGGCGAACTGGCGCGCCTTGGCCAAAAAGCGCGCGCCCCCCTCGCGGAGCTGTTTATACTGAAGCAGGGACCGGAAAATCGCATGGAACCGTTGAGTGAATCCGAAGCCGCGTGGGAGCTTTTTCGCCACGTGCTCTTTTTCGCGCGCGACGAAGGGTTGGTGCAGCGGGTTTTTCAGAACATTTTGGAATTTGTCCGCTGCGTTCCTGTTCGCCGGCTTGTTTTCGCTCCGCATGCGGAGGTGTGGGGGTTGATCGTATGAGCGATCTGTACGTAGCCCGCAGCCGCGAGATTGCCGCGCGCGCCCTGGGCGGTGAAATGATGATTATGTCCGCGCGCGATTCGACGTTGTTCAACCTGAATGAGCTGGGCACGCTGATTTGGCAGGCGGCAGACGGCGCGACGTCTTTGCAGGAAATCGTCGAAAGAAAAATTTGTGCGGAGTATGAGGTCGAACTCGGCCAGGCCCTCGAAGACGCAGAGGTGTTTGTGCGGGAGCTTGAAGGTTTTGGAATTTTGCGGGTGTCGGATCAGCCTATTTCGGATCAGCCTATTTGTGAAGGCAAGTAGTGCGGGCATTCGGAGCTGTGAGAACATAAACAGTTTCACGCAAAGGCGCAAAGACGCAAAGTGTTCGAAGTGCACGGTTCTCGTCGTGGTGCTCTGCGCCTTGGCGCCTTTGCGAGAGATGTGTTTTCCACTGAATGGCCTTGCCGACGATTTAAGTTATGACCAGCTTGATGCAGGAAATGAACGAACGCGCCTTGCATGCCGGCGTCCCACTGAGCGTGCAGTTCGATCTGACCTACCGCTGCAACGAGCGCTGCGTTCACTGCTACCTTGACCACGACGATCACGGCGAGCTGTCGACGGCTGAAATTACCGGCGTCCTCGACCAACTGGCGGAGGCCGGCGCGTTTTTCCTCTGCTTCAGCGGGGGCGAAGTCTTTATGCGCCGGGACTTCTTCCGCCTTCTGGAATACGCGCGCTCGCTGCTGTTTTGCGTCAAGGTCAAGACCAACGCGTTCATGATCCGCGAGGAGGAAGCGAACCGCTTGCGCGAGCTGAGCGTGGATTCCATGCAGGTCAGCATCTATTCCCACCGCCCGGAAGTTCACGATGCCATCACCAAGCTGCCGGGCTCGCTCGAGCGGTCAATCGCAGGCATTCGCTTGCTGCGCGAGCGCGGAATCAAAGTAGTCGTCGCCAACGTCCTGATGCGCCAAAACTTGTCGGACTATCTTGGGGTGGTGGCGCTCGCCCGGGAACTGGGCGCCGAGTTCACCGTCGACCCCACCGTCACTCCCCTGATGGACGGAGACCGTTCGATTCTCGGCCTGGGCATCGGTACGGAGGATTTGCGCCAGGTTTTCCGCACGCCCGAGCTGGTGGGAAATGTGGAGGAAGCATGCGCGCCACCCTCCGCCGTGGACAGCGGCACGCTGGACGGCCTGCCATGCAGCGCCAGCCACACCTTCTGTTACATCTCTCCCTACGGCGATGTTTTCCCTTGCGTACAGTTTCCTTTGCCCACCGGCAATGTGCGGACCCAGAGATTTTTGGAGATTTGGAAGGACTCGCCACAAATGAACGAGGTTCGCGCCATCCGCGGCCGCGATTTGCCTACTTGTTCTTCCTGCGCGCACCTGGGAACATGTTCGCGCTGCCCGGGCTTGGCGTATCTCGAGGGTGATATGCGCGGGTCGTCAGCGCAGGACTGTGAAAAGTCTTACGCTCGAACCGGAATTCCCTCCGCCAACATGCTCGCCCAAGCTTCCGCAGGACGAAAATTGTCCTTCGGCTTTCGGCTGGTGCAGATCAAGAGCCTGCCAAAGGCTGCGAGCTCCCGCGAAGTTTCTCCACAACTGCCTGAACCAGCCATTTCAATGCCGTAAACATCAGTCGGCACGGCCGCAAAAGGAAATACAGAAAGAAAAACGCAGAGGGAAGGCGGACAAATCCGCTATCCGCCGCGGTGGGGATGAAAAGTCGAGTGGCGATGAAGAGAATTCGTTTGGAGAGACTGGGCAGTAGCCTTACCACGAATACCGTTTGGCGGAGAATTTCAAGCGACCCCGGCTCCGATTTGTGGAGCCTTACCTGTGCGGGTGAGCAAATTTCAGTGAGCGGCTCGGGGACTGGTGTTCCGAACAAACTCGCGCAAGCCGCAAGTGAAGTGCCTACCGCCGCGTACCATCCGAGCGTCCTGGTTTCGTTCAGCACCACCTGCCAATCGAGCTCGCGGTGATTCACAATCCAATCCAAATCCGTAATCCACTTGAAAGTTGAGAGTCCATGCCGCGCGGCGTGGACGGCCAGGTACAGGAATTCATCGGCCGGGCTCAAAGCAGAGATTGGGGCGCCTTGGAAAATCCGTACAGAAGCCCGCGCCCAGATTTCCGCAAGAATGCCGCGCTCTGGTGGACCGCCCCAGACGAGACCGCAATGAACCTGCAGAGGGTAAATCCATCGCCCGTCCTCACGCACCAGGGCGCAATCGCGACCCAAGCGTGCCAGCAGGCGAAGGGAAGGCGGCGCGGCGAATGCATCCCGGTATCCCGCCGACCGCAGGACGCGCAAGCCTCGCTCAAAATCCTCAGGACGAATCAGGATGTCGAGGTCCGCGCAGATGCGAAGCGCGACGTCACCGTAAAGTGATTCGGCCAGAGCCACGCCCTTGAGGGGAATGACGGGAATTTCGGCCTCGCCGAGGTCTGCCAACACGTGAATCAATTCCTGGGTCAACACCTCATTGCGAATGGCATTAATTCCGAATGCATCGGTGAGCTCCCTGCGGATCTGCGGTGGCACGCCCGGAAAGTCGAGTTCTTGGAGACGGTGGTAAACGAGAGGAATCAGTCCGTGTGCCCACGCGTGTTCAAAAAGTGTGTCCCAATTCGCGGTGGCCAGCCGTTCGATTTCCGGCTTCGCCAATTCGGGAGAAAATCGCGCACGAGCGAGCAGCAAACAAAGCTGGTCGCCGGGGGAAAGGTCTACAGGCATGGTTTAGTAGCGATCAGAAATCACAGAGAAGCTTGGCCACGTTAGCAGCTGCAGCTTCCTCTGCCGCGTTGTGGATCATCTGCTTCCCCATGCCGGAATCATACACCCTGGCGGCACCACCCGAGGCGGATCGACTTCCAATTGCAGGTTGGCGGGTTCCAAATGGATGCGCAAAGGACGTTGATGGGAAGCCATTGAATTGCTGGCGGGGACGACGGGGCTCGAACCCGCGACCTCATGCGTGACAGGCATGCGTTCTAGCCAGCTGAACTACGTCCCCTTGGACTTCAATGGCGAATGGTCAGTGGCGAGTGGTTAGCACGAACTTGCATTGTGCGGTTCACTGACAACTTGCAACCAACCACTGCCTTCATGGTGGGCTGTATCCGGCTCGAACGAATGAGCTTCTGTCCGTAAGGCAAGGCCCACCTAATGAATATAGAACTTCGCGGCACGGTTGGCAACCCAAAAGCGGCCTACTGAGGCTGAGAGAATATAGTGACGACCACCGTTTTCGGCGCTCATAGAGCGCCGCTACAAGGGAGATCTGTCACAATATTTTGTCATCCTCAATAAAACCGTCTTCGGATGCTTAAGTTGTACAATTTTGTACTGGTTTTGGTGATCTACGCGGGGAGGTTCGGTTCCGGTGTTCACAAAGTGTATCGGGGAGCTGGTAATAGTGGCCAGGCGTTCTAGTAAAGCTCCGCACTGCCGACAGCCGCTCCGTTGTAGCCGCCTGCGATGAGCACCTTGCCGTTCATCAGCATCGTCGCCGTGTGCCCGCCACGCGCCGTCTTTAGGCTACCGGTGAGGGCAAAGACGCCGGTAACGGGGTTGTACAGTTCCGCGCTGGTTAGGTAGGGGCTGGAGCCTTCGCCGCCCGCGATCAGCACCAGGCCGTTGTTCAGCAATGTTGCCGTGTCAGTCGCGCGCTCGGTAGTCAGGGTCCCGGTAACAGCGAAGGTGCCGGTGGCAGGGTTGTACAGCTCTGCGCTGTCAGTAACGTAGCCCATCCCCACGAATCGCCCTCCCGCGATCAGCACTATACCCTTCGGCAGCAGCGTCGCCGTGTGCTGGTAACGCGCCGTGGACATGCTGCCGGTATAGGTGAAGATGCCGGTGGCAGGATTGTAGAGCTCTGCACTCGCGAACACGTTGGTGGAAGTAAGGCCTCCCGTGATCAGCACCATGCCGTTGTTCAGCAGGGTTGCCGTGTGGAACTCGCGCGCGGTGTTCAGGCTACCGGAGCGAGTGAAAGTCCCGGTAGCGGGATTGTACATCTCCGCGCTGACCGTATTGCCTTCATTCAGTTGGCTGCAATTGGAGTTACAGCCACTCGCGATCAACACCATGCCGTTTTTCAGCAGCGTGGCGGTGTGACTCTGGCGCGCGTTATTCAGGCGGCCGGTCGGAGAGAACATTCCGGTCGATGGATCGTAAAGCTCCGCGCTCGCCAGATTAGCGCCGGAGGTGCCCTCGCCGCCCACAATGAGCACCTTCCCATTGGGAAGAAGCGTTGCGGTGTGACGGACGCGCGCCTTGGTCATGTTGCCCGTGGCGGTAAAGGCGCCTGTGGCGGGATTGTAAAGCTCCGCGCTGGCCA
>JASHTO010000747.1 GCA_030040515.1 Terriglobia bacterium | reverse complement strand
ACCGCCGGCGGCGAATCCGCCATGACCTATTCCGCCGACGCGACGGAAGAGTTCCAGCAGCGCAATCGCTCGTATCAGGCGGTTTCGGCATACTTCGCCTTCTCGGGCCCCGACAACCTGAAGCTGATCGGGCGCGACCAGCCGCAGCCGGTGACGGGTCTCGATGTGATGGGAAATTTCTTTTCCACACTGGGAATCGAACCCGCCCTGGGCCGTCTGTTCAGGCCGGAGGAATGCCACCACTCGAGCCCGCCCGTCGCGCTGTTGAGCCACGCGTTTTGGGAACGCAAATTCAACGCCGATCCCACCCTGGTGGGGCGAACCATCAACTTGAGCGGCACGGCGACAACGGTGATTGGCGTGTTGCCGGAGACGTTTGATTTCGGAGCGGTCTTTGCCCCGGGTGCGAAAATCGACCTCTACACGCCTGCCATTCTTGACGATATGCGCGATTGGGGGAACACCATGGCGCTGGTAGGCCGCCTGCGGCCTGAAGTGAGCCGCTCGCAGGCGCAGGCCGAGGCCGACCTGCTCTTTCCAAAACTGGACTTCAATGCCAAACATCCGGAATGGGGAGGCGGCTACACGGCCCGGGTGCTGGGGCTGAAGGACTATGTAAGTGGCAGATTGCGGCGCTCGCTGATTGTGCTGTGGTGCGCCGTGGGAACGATTCTGCTGATCGTTTGCGTGAATCTCTCGAATCTGCTGCTGGGGCGGGCAGCCGCGCGGAGTAAGGAATTCGCCATGCGCAGCGCGCTGGGAGCAGGACGCGCCCGGCTGCTTCGCCAGATGCTGACCGAGAGCCTGATTCTTTCCGCCACCGGCGCGCTGCTGGGCCTGGGATTGGCGTTCGCGCTCACGCGATATCTCGCCCATCAGGGGTCGATCGCCCTGCCGCTGCTGGGCAGCGTGCGCGTGGATGGCGCGGCGCTGGCGTGGACGCTGCTCGTGGCGGTTCTTGCGGCGTTGCTCTTCGGCCTGGCTCCGGGCCTGAAAATATCCAACGGCAATTTGCAGGAAGCCTTAAAAGACTCGGGCCACGGGTCGAGCGCCGGGCGAAAACATGAGGCCATGCGCGCCGCGCTGGTCATTTCAGAGGTCGCACTGGCCTCCGTGCTCCTGGTCGGAAGCGGTTTGCTGCTCCGCAGCTTTCTGCGCATCCTTGATGTGGATGTGGGTTTCGAGCCCAGCCATGCCGCTTTGATTCAAGTCGAGTCTGATGATGGAGGAGACGGCGCAAAACGGGGAGTGATCTGGCAGGACATCATCCGCTGCGTCGAGGCCCTTCCCGGCGTTGAGACGGCGGGAATATCCGATAACGTTCCCATGGGCACCAACCGCTCCTGGGGGATTGCCGCCAAGGGCAGGACGTACCGAAAGGGAGAACTGGAAGCCACCTTTGTTTATATGGTCTCGCCGGGATACCTGCACGCCATGGGCACACGCCTAGTCAGCGGCAAAGACGTCAGTTGGGACGACGGCCCCAAAGACCAGAAGGTGGTCATCATCAATGAGACTGTGGCGCGCCGCCTGTGGCCGGGCGAAGACCCCGTCGGACGCATTGCCCTGGTGGACGGCACCGAAGCTCAGGTGATCGGTATCGCCGCCGACGCGCACGAAAGCAGCGCGGAGACGCCGGCCGGTTGGCAGATGTACCTTCCCGCCACGCAGTGGGGTCCGGTGGCGTGCCAGTTGGTGGTGCGAACGAAGCTGCCGCCGGAAGCGCTCGCCGGCAGTGTGATGAAGACACTGCGCGAGATCAATCCCGGCCAGCCCGCCACGCCGCTTCGGCCGCTCCAGCAATTGGTGGATCATGTGGTCTCGCCGCGGCGCTTCTTTGTCATTCTGGTCGGCGCCTTCGCTCTGCTCGGCCTGACGCTGGCTTCGCTCGGCATCTATGGCGTGATCGCGTACTCGGTCACTCAACGGACGCAGGAAATCGGCATCCGCATGGCGCTGGGAGCCAGCCCGGGGAGCGTGCAGAGGGGAGTGATTGAAAGGACTCTAAAGCTCGCGCTGGTGGGGATCGCGACTGGGACGGTGGCTTCCCTTATCGTCGCGCGCTTGATTTCAAGCCTTCTGTTCGGCACAGCCGCCACGGACCCCGTGGTGTTTGCCGGAATGATCCTGCTTCTCGGCTCCGTGGCGTTTCTCGCCGGATATCTGCCCGCCCGCCGCGCCTCAAGAATCGATCCGTTGAGGGCACTGCACAACGAGTGATTCGGAACGTGGTTCAAAGCGGGTATCCACGGTCAGCCGCTTCCTGACCGTGAGAGGAAGCCCACGGTCAAGAAAGCATTGACCGTGGCTACTGCTCCGGAAATCGGCTTGTATTGTATTCACGTGTTGTATATACTTCTTCTATGCTGATCACCAAGGTCTTTCGCAGTGGAAACAGCCAGGCGGTGAGAATTCCCAAGAAATTTCAGTTTCGCTCGAAACAAGTTCACATTTCGAAGCGTGGGAATGAGATCGTCCTTCGTGAACAACCGGGGAATCTTGCGCCCGCCTTCGACCTTCTGGCCGGGATGCCACCCGATTACTTTAGAGAATTTAATAAATAATATAGCTTACCAAATACAAAAGCTTGTGGCAGAGTGGGGGCATGCGAGCCATACCTGTTCCACTCCGCAAGCGCATTCTGGAACTCTACGAGCAGGGCAAGAGCACGCAGGAGATCGCGCGATGGGCGGGCTTCTGTGTGGCGGCGGTCCCTGCGCCCCGTGGTTGTTTGGGGGTGCGATGAACGGCGAGATGTTCTTGGCCTGGGTCTGGCAAGGATTGGTCCCCACCCTGTACCCCGGCGAGGTGGTGATCCTGGGCAACCTGAGCACACAGAAGATCCGGGGCGTGCGCGAAGCCCTCGCAGCCGCCCACACGCAGCTGTTCATCTACCGCCCTATTCCCCGGACTTGAACCCCCTTGAGCCGATCCCGATTGGCGATTGGAAGGAAGCATGGGAAGCCGCCAAGAAGCGCGCTGGGGTAGCCTGCAGGTTTCACGATCTCAGGCATACAGCCTGCACGCAAATGCTCGAATCCGGCACGCCGTTGTCTATAGTCGCCACGATCATGGGTTGGAGTCCGTCTACGACGGTGAGAATGTCCCGGCGCTACGGGCACATCGGGCAGGCTGCACAGCGCGAGGCGGTGAAACACCTCAACGGGGCCGATTTTGGGGGAGTCGTGCACCAAAATGGTAACCAAATTTCGGGGGCGGGAACGGGTGTTACGCTAACTCAGTGAAAGACTTGGATCCTCGGCCAGGACTCGAACCTACAACCCTTCGGTTAACAGCATAACTTAACATGGGTATCTCGTTGATTTTGCGGCACGCTGGCTATGTTCAAGTACTCAAAAGCACGGCAAAACCCTGAAGTGGTACCGATTTGGTACTCGTTTATCTGTGAAGATGCGGACAGCCTTCACGGGGCCGGCGCCTGCCACGAGTTAACGATGGCCAACTGGCGAACGCGAAATCGCTCATCTTATGCGACATGCGAGTCAGGTTTTGCGTCCGGCCGAGAACGTGACAATTCAAAAGTAGATGATGGCAAAAGAAACTGGAATAGCATTTCAGCCTTGTAGTTATGGGGTCACGGTCGGTCTCTTCTCTTCTGTCTCTCCCTCAACTTGTGCTACGGCACGCGTAATTTAGCATATTAGAGTAGTTACGTCATAAAATGCGTCATAAAAGCGAAGCACGTGTTGGACAAAAACGCTCAGAATTCGCATTGGCGTGCGCTGCTGTTCGAGGGATGGCTCAAAATTAGCGAGAAAATCGCTGGCAAGGGCCAATGCTACTTCCTGCCGGTCATTCCTGCAAAGCGTCCGGTGGGCTGATTCGCAACTTCGGAATGCTGTGCGGAACGCTTGCGAAGTGGTTCCCGTTATGGGAACATAGGCTTGGGGAGGGACGTGCACATTATCAGCTATAGGGCGATTCGTGAGTTCAAGGGGGCACGTCCCGACGCGGGCCCGGCGCTCGATAATTGGTATCGCGTTTCCTCTGCATGCCTATGGACGAGCTTCGCTGAGGTCAAGCAGGTCTTGGGGAGCGCCGACTGGGTGAAATCCTACGTGGTGTTTAACATCGCCGGGAACAAATACCGGCTGATTGCCGAGATGAACTTCCGAAGCCAGACGTTGTTCGTCCGGCACATCCTCACGCACCAGGAGTATTCGGAAGGGAAGTGGAAGAAAGGTTGAAGAAGCTTCCCCGATGAAGAGGGGACTGATGAGTACTCATGCCTTAAATCCCGTCGCGTATGGCGAGCTATTGGCCAGGGTACAGCCGCATCCAATTAAGGATGATCGCGAATACGACCGCCTGGTTGCAGAGGTCGGACATCTTATGCAACGTGGCGAGGCCAAACTCTCACGTGAGGAGACTTCCCTTCTGGAAATGCTGTCCATCCTGATCGAAGATTACGACCGAAAACACTACCCGCTCCCGCCTTCAGAGCCCCACAAGGCGGTGGCGTTTCTGCTCGAACAGAGAGGCCTTCAACCGCACGATCTCTGGCCGGTCTTAGGCTCGAAAAGCCGTGTCTCCGAAATCCTCAGTGGCAAGCGCACAATCAGTAAATCGCATGCCAAGAAACTGGCATCGCTCTTCCATGTACCGGTAGACATCTTGATTTAGGTTTCCGAAGCTGTGAGGTTCAGCGATGTTCGCACTCCCACTGAATTTCGCTCAACCTTCAAAGACGGACCCCCGACTTGTGCATACCAATAATTCCCGCATTGAGATTATTGCGGTTGGTGCGTTTTGCTGGTAGTCTTCCCATCTCATGAAAACAATCTTTTGCGTTTTCCTTACATGCCTTGCGGTCGTGCTTCCGAACCCGGTTGGCGCTGCAGGCGGAGAATCTTGCCCTGCGCCATCAGATCACCGTGCTGCAGCGCGGTCGGAAGCGACTGCCCTTGACCACTGCTGATCGCTTCCTTTGGGTTTGTCTGTTGCACCTCTGGGCGGGCTGACGCTCCGCCCTCTCCATCTTCAAACCAGAAACGGTGATCCGTTGGCATGGCACGGGATTTCGCCTCTACTGGCGGTGGAAGAGCCGAGGCCTGCGGCTTGGGCGCCCCCAGGTTCCTCAGCATGTTCAGGACCTGATCCGAAAGATGAACCTGGCAAATCCGCTTTGGGGCGCACCGCGAATGCACGGCGAGCTGCCCAAACTTGGGCTCCCTCTTTCCCAAGCGACTGTGGCCAAGTACATGGTGCACAGACGGAAGCCGCCATCTCAGACTTGGCGCGCCTTCCTCAACCATCACGTCACACAGTTGGTTTCTACCGACTTCTTCGTAGTACCAACCGTAACGTTCCGAGTCCTCTTTGTCTTCATGGTGCTCGCCCACCACCAGCGTCGGGTGATTCATTTCAACGTCACCGCCCATCCTAGTTCTTTGACCACATAAAAAGATTCCGTTGGTAGCCAAACTTTGCTCGCGCTTTCCGGCGCGTGAATTGCCAGTCAATCTTCACCCGCATGCGATTGACCTTGCGGTTCCAGGCGCGGGCTTCGCGTCGTAGGATAGCCAAGGTGGGAATCCTGCGTCTCCCGAGGCATTGCCGGGCGAACAGACTAATTTCGATTTCGGCTTGGTTAA
>JASHTO010000746.1 GCA_030040515.1 Terriglobia bacterium | reverse complement strand
CGTCGCCCTCGGAGATTTTTTCGCGATTCTCCTTGAGCAACTTCTCCACGGAGTAGACCATGGAGTCCGCGCGGTTCTTTACTTCAACCTCGTCCTTGTTCCGACGATCCTCTTCCGCATGGAGCTCGCCTTCCTTGGTCATGCGCTCCACTTCGTCCTTGCTGAGGCCGCTGGAAGAAGTGATGGTGATCTTCTGCTCCTTGCCGGTGCCCAAATCCTTCGCGGAGACGTTCAAAATTCCGTTGGCGTCAATGTCAAACGTCACCTCGATCTGCGGAATTCCGCGCGGAGCGGGAGGAATCCCGATCAGGTGGAACTTGCCGAGGGTGCGATTGTCCTTCGCCATCGGCCGCTCGCCCTGAAGAACGTGGATTTCCACCGACGTCTGGCTGTCCGCCGCGGTCGAAAACGTTTCGGTCTTGCGCGTCGGAATCGTGGTATTGCGCTGAATCAGCGGAGTCGCTACGCCGCCCAGGGTTTCGACGCCCAGCGTGAGCGGAGTGACGTCGAGCAGCAGCAGGTCCTTCACTTCGCCGCCCAACACGCCCGCCTGCACGGCCGCTCCTACGGCAACCACTTCGTCAGGATTCACGCCCTTGTGGGGCTCCTTGCCCTGGAACAGGTCTTTCACGATCTGCTGAATTCGCGGGATGCGAGTCGAGCCGCCCACCAGCACCACTTCGTCGATCTTTTCGGGACCAATACCCGCATCCTTCAGCGCCTGCTTCACCGGACCCACCGAGCGCTGGAAAATATCCTCGCACATCTGCTCGAAGCGCCCGCGCGTCAGCTTCATCGCCAGGTGCTTGGGGCCGGAAGCGTCCGCGGTGATGAAGGGCAGATTGATTTCCGTCTCCAGCACGGTCGAGAGCTCCATCTTGGCCTTCTCCGCCGCTTCCTTCAGGCGTTGCAGCGCCATGCGGTCCTTCGAAAGATCAATGCCCTGGTCCTTCTTGAACTCGTCGACAATCCAATCCATTACGCGCTTGTCGATGTCGTCGCCGCCCAGGTGTGTGTCGCCGTTGGTGGATTTCACTTCCACCACGCCTTCGCCGACTTCCAGAATCGATATGTCGAACGTGCCGCCGCCGAAGTCGTAAACGGCAATCGTCTCGTCCTTCTTCTTGTCGAGCCCGTAGGCGAGCGCCGCCGCCGTGGGCTCATTCACGATGCGCAACACTTCCAGGCCCGCGATCTTGCCCGCGTCTTTGGTGGCCTGGCGCTGCGCGTCGTTAAAATAAGCCGGCACCGTGATGACGGCCTGCGTAACCTTTTCGCCCAGGTGCTGCTCCGCCGCGTCCTTCATCTTCTGCAAAATCATCGCGGAAATTTCCGGGGGCGAATATTCCTTGCCCAGCGCTTCCACGCGGCAATCGCCGTTTGAACTCGCCACCACCTTGTAAGGCACGGTCTTGATTTCCGCCTGAACCTCATTGAAGCGGCGGCCCATGAACCGCTTGATGGAATAAACGGTGTTCTCCGGGTTCGTAATCGCCTGCCGCTTGGCCACCTGGCCCACCAGGCGCTCGCCCGACTTCGTAAATGCCACTACCGAGGGCGTGGTTCGTGAGCCCTCGGGATTGGTGATCACGGTGGGCTCACCGCCTTCCATAACCGCTACGACTGAATTTGTCGTTCCAAGGTCAATTCCAATAATCTTGCCCATTGCTGGCTCCTTCCTGAATCAATAAATCATTGCTTAGCCTGCCTCACCTTAAAGCCTCGACCCAAATAGATGCTTGATCAGCCCTATTAGTTGCCGGTTAGAATAAACATTGAGTGCATCATTGTCAAGAATAATTTTATATAGCTTCTAACATCCTTTATTTCTTTAAGTTAGTGAGGTTTCTGGTCGAGGTGGAGGATTTGCGGAACTTCGTGGCAGAGGTTCTAAGTCCATCCGTCCACGACATTTCAGAGGGGCCACTACTGTTTCCCCGCGATTCTGGTTTGGATCGTGGAAAACTCCTTCATTTCGGTTTATCCTGAGTGTCTTGGAGGAACCCATGCCGCGAAAGCCCCATGAACCGGAATATACACGTGAGCACGCACGAGGAGGGGTCCACGCCAATCTGCCCGAAATCGAAACCTGGGAGAACCAGTACGCGGGATACGAGATCACCATTACCATCCCGGAATTCACTTGCATTTGTCCGCGCACGGGTCTGCCGGATTTTGGGACGATCACGATCCATTACCTTCCTGCCAAACTCTGTCTGGAACTGAAGTCGCTGAAGAATTACATCGTGGCGTTTCGCAATATCGGCATCTTCAATGAAAACGCCGTAAACCGCATCCTGGACGATGTAGCGCGCGCCTGCAAGCCCAAGCGGGCAGTAGTGAGAGGAGAGTTCTCCGCTCGCGGCGGCATGCGCACACTCATCGAGGCGCGTTTTCCGCGAAAGAAATAGCGCGCAGCTAGAAGGCGAAGTACCCGTTGGGAATATTGGTCTGGTTCGGGGCGCTTGTGCCGGCGATACCCACAAAAACGGCACGCCCAAAGAAGAACGGCAATCCCAGAATGAAGGAGTCGTCCGCGGGGGCGTTGGTGGTGCTCGATTGCCCCAAATCGTTGAAGGCGGAGTAGGTGGGATTCGTCGTAAAAAGATTGTCGGCATCTTCGATGGTGAGCGAGAGATTCTCAAGCGTGACATTCGCGCCGCAGGGCAATCCCGCCGAGGACGTGGCATTGGCGGCGCAGATGGTGAGAGAGATCGGCAATGGCGCACTCGGGCAGTAGTAGGAGTTATCCGGGCAGTTCTCGATGCCAAGGGTCGCAGCATCGGAAACTGCCAGGGCACTGGACCGCGAATTCACGTATCCACCCGAGACGTAAGACGTGCCGTTGAAAACCACGTTGGGAAAGTGGCCATTGCTGTCCAGCGGGAAGACGGTGGTGTTGCCCAGGGCGTTATCGGATTCCGTCCCGATGCCGAGAATCAGCGATCCGGCGGTGAACAAGCTGGTGCCCGCGGCATTCGTATAAGGCAGCGAGGGCGCTCCGGCCGCGGGGATAGAGGGCAGGACTATCTCCACACCATTATTGTCCTTAGGAAGAAAGGCAACGGGATTCGCCACCTGTTGCACAATCGGGACGGGCGCCTGCATGCAGTAGTAATTGGGGCAGACGTAATAGGGATATCCGGTGAAGGTTTCGCCCGCCGCACAATTCTTGCCGCAATCCTGCACAGTGGTTCCGCCGCCGAAAGTGGAAATGCCGATTCCCAGAATGCCGTTGGCGTCCAGTGTCTGCACCATACTGAGATCAGCGCCCTGGCCCAAAGGCAGGCAGTCGGGAGCAGGCACGGTATAGGTGGTATCACCGATCACCTGTATGGGCACGGCCGAAGCGGTTTCACCGGCGATATCCACATCCGCCACCAGCACCGGGCCCCAGGCATAAGAGGCGTCTGGGAATTGCACACACTCCTGCACCTGATTCCCATGCGTGTCCAGGACGGTTTGGAGCGCGGTGGCCGGAACCGTGGTCAGCGCCGAATTCAGCACGCGCAGCCCTACCGACCCCGTATCCACCAGGATATTGGGAACAATCTGGCACTGGATGGTTGCAGGAAGACAAATACCGATCGTGGTGAAAAGCCGGTTGTACTGCGTGGTGGAGGAGTTCCCGGTGCTTCCGTTGGGACCAAAATTGACGAAGAGCGGGGCGGTGTTGATGTTGGTCAGGGTTAGAGTGGTGGATGCGGTCGGCGTGGTCAAAGAGGTATCCGTGGCCGTCACGGACACCGTGATGGGGTTGGGAAGCGCGGCCGGGGCAGTGAAGAGTCCGGAGGAGGAAATTGTCCCGACGGTGGAATTTCCTCCAGCCACACCATCTACCGACCAGGTGGCGGCAGCGTCCGCCATGCCGTTCACCGTAGCCGTATACTGCACGCTCGTTCCCACCGGAGTGAAGGAATTGGCGGGAGCGACGGAGAGCGTGGTATTGGTGGGCGGAGCCGTGATGGTCACGATCGCCGCGCCGAAGGGGTAGGTTTCCGATGAGCTGATCGCCTTGACCGTGACCGTGGCCGGTGTGGGCACGGTCGCCGGCGCCGTGTACAATCCCGTCGAGCTGATCGTGCCCACGGCGGAATTGCCGCCCTGAATGTCATTCACATCCCAGATAATTGTAGTGCTGAATGAGGTGACGACCGTGGCGGTGAATTGCACCGTCCCGCCCGCCTGCACGGAGGCGGAAGTAGGCGAAAGATTCACCGCCGGCAGGGCAATATCATTCCCGGTGCGGGTAACCGTGCAGGAGGCCAGAAACATTCCAGTGGCCATCGCCACCAGAAGGCTCGCCCGCACGGTCAAGGAAAGCTTTCCTGCCCTCATTGCACCTCCTCAGGAGACACCGGAATTAAGATCCCCCAAAGAGCATTCTTCGACTTCCCGACTTCCAATTCGCGCCGCCTTTCCCCGTCACCCTGCTCCGAGTCAACCTGACCCTCACACCGAATCGATAAGAAGTTTCACCCTTCATGGCAAGACTAAACAAAATAGCACAGACTGCCGGAAAGCATCCAGTGTGGAGAAAGCTTGGTGCAGTTTGATGCGGAGGCACCGAACTATGATGCCTTCTGCGCGGCCCTGGTTGTAGCGCCGATGCTCACGAGCGCCGCAAGGCAAGAAGCGTCATGTGGCTGACACGCCGCCTCCCCCCAAACCCCTAAAACGCCCAATACCCGTTGGGATAGGTCGTGCCGCCGGAGATCCCGGTGAAAATCGGCTGGCCAAAGAAGAAAGGCAGACCCAGATCAATGAAATCAGTGGAGGCGCTGCATCCGGCGGCTGAACCGCCCGCGCAGCTTGGCGCAGCGAGATTATTGAACGCCGCGTTTCCAGAATTCACCAGATCGATCTCATTGGCTACGGAAAGCGTGACGCTGGTTGAGGTGCTGTTGTACCCCGTCAGAGTCAGCGGAAGGAGGTTTTGCGTGCTGGTGGGGCAGTACCAACCCGTATCCGTGGTGCCGGACATGCAATCGCCAACACTGACTCCTCCCACGGAGAGCAGGCTTTCATCGAGAATGTAGAGAGCGTTCGAGCCGCTTTCAATAAAGCTTGGGGTTAGGAGTGTACACGACTCTGGGGTGTTGGTGTCTGATGCATAGGTGATGCCGTTGTATTCGGCTTGTGGGAAGTTTCCGCAGGGGTCCACCTCGTAGACAGTCTGCGTGGTCATGGCATTGTTGGCTTCCGTGCCAATCCCGAACGTCAGCGTTCCCGTAGCTGTAGCGGATCCGCTCGCGGGTACAGACGGCAGATTGAGAATCGAGCCATTCTTGTCGATCGGGAAAGTCGCTACGGGATTCCACGCCTGGTACTCCAGGGGAGTTGGCTCCACAACGTAGTTGAGCGTGCCATCCGCTGTCAAAATCCCGGTGCTGTCGTACTCCAGGTACTGCCCCGTGGTGGTGCTGAGGTTGGTGCAGTAATTGCTCGTCGCGATGGCACAATCCTGCGGGAAGTTGCCAATGCCTAAAATGCCGTTGGATCCGAGGTTGGCTACTGTGTCAGCGTCTGTTTGGGATTCGTTTTCTCCGTTCATGGGGTAAGTGCAAGGATTATAGTAGGGCCCTGGCCCGTCCTGGCCATCGGCATCGTACACCCCCTCGGGGGGTGTGCTGGAGGTAATGATCTGAATGGGGATTCCGGAGTTGGTTCCGCCGCCGGGAAGTTGCGCAGCCGTTTCCCCGCCCACCGTAACGGTCGCCATGACCATCGGTCCCCAGGTGTAGGACAAATCGCCGAACAGGACGCACTCGTACAGGGGGTAGCCCGTGGATGAATCGGTAATCTGCGTCAGGCCCAGCGAACCGACCTGCGCACCCGTTACATCATCGGCTCCTGAGGAGAGGAGCCGCAGGCCCACCGAGCCGGTATCGACCTGAACATCGGGAATGGTGGTGCAATTGGAGGTGCCGGGCACACAGACCGTAACTGAGGTCAGCACGTCATTGGGATAGTTGCCCGCCGGGCCCAGGTTAACGCTGACCGGCGAAACATCGTAGAAGCCGTTCCCTGTAACCATCACCGTCTGAGTGCTGCCCGCCACTTCATTACTGTTGTCGGTGATCACCAGCGTGGCGGAGAGGCTTCCCGAAGCGACCGGTGTAAAGGTCACATTCACGGTGCAATTACTTCCCGCAGCCAGTGTATTGCCACAGTTGGTGGTGGTGGCAAAGTCCCCCGCATCGTTGCCCATCAGCGCGATGCCGGCAATGTTCAAGACGGCGGTTCCCATGTTGCGCAAGGTGATCGTTTGAGCGGTGCTGGTGGTGTCCTGAAATTGGGGTCCAAAGGTCAGGCTGGAATCATTGATGGCGGCAAGGGGCGCTGTAACCGCCAAGGAGGTCGAGCCGACGGTTAGGCCGCTGGGCGCGGGAACCGCCGGGACGCCCGGCGCCGTTGTATCCGAAGATCCGAGGGGCGACTCTTCTACCATGGTCGCGGTGATGGTTGTGCTGCCCGCCGACACCGTGGTTGCAAGTCCCCCCTTGTTGATAGTGGCCACTCCCGCCGCCGATGACCACCACGCGACGGAGGTCGTCAAATCCAGAAAGTAGCCGCCACGATAATAGCCCGTGGCGGTAAATTGCTGCGTTTGACCGAGGAGAATTGCCGGAGTTGCCGGGGTCACCACAATGGATATCAGGGTGCCGACATTGCCGCTGGGCAATAGAGGGCCGAGGGCAGCCTTTCCGCTCCCGGGTTTATTTATAGGCGGAAGCATCCGCCCAAGCGCCACATCTTGGCTGTGGACCGCTGCCGATATCGCGAATGCGTTACTGAGTTGAAAGGAAAGTGTGTCCGCCGGGGCGAGTGGCGCGAATTCGGTGCCGGTCATTCCCCGTGCCGGGGTCGCGCTGCTTGCTTCCGCAGCAACCACGGGGGACGACGCAAGGTTCGAACTGGCTTCCGGAGTGGCGGTCCGGCTCACCCCTCCGCCCCCGCAGCCCGCCAGCATGATCAAACCTGCGGAGATGATTAGAACCCGCATGAATGTCCCTGGGCTTCATGCTTCTCTGACAAGATTCCCTAATTGGTACTGAACGGGGGCGCAAGCCGTGGGTGGCCGAGATTCGGTCCTGCGCCCCCGCGCAGGGGAGAAAATCACGAAACAGCTAAAACGCATAGTAGCCGTTTACCAGGTTCGGGGTTCCCGTAGTTGCGCCCGCGATGCCAAAGAAAATCGTCTTGCCAAAGTAGAACGGAAGTCCCAGGTCTATGATGTCGTCGGAAGTTGACTCTCCGCTGGAGATGCTGCTATAGCCCAGGTCGTCGAACGCCGCGAATTGGTTCGCGAACAATGAGTCGGTGTTGGCGATACTGAACTGCACGGTGTTGGAATTGCCGACCCCTCCCGTTGTGGCATCGTATCCATAGAGGGTAAGGCTCAAATTGACCGTCGATGCAGGACAATACCACCCCGCCCCGGACGAGCAAGTACCAAAGGTTACACCCGTGGCAGTCTGGAGAGTACCGGCGTCCAGGAAAAAGAACGGAGTCGAGCCACTGTCAATTAGCATCGTCGTCTCGGGCGAGCAATCGGTCTGGTCGTCCACGTCAGAATAGGGGACGGTATTGAAAGTCGCTTGCAGGAAGTCGGCATCACAGTCAAGCCCATAGATGGTTGCGGTGTCTGACAGAGCATTGTTGGGCTCGGTGCCAATCCCGAAAGTCAGGGTGCCGGTGGCCTTCGCTTGGCCGCCTGGTGGTATGGACGGCAGCGTGAGCGACTCTCCGTTGTTGTCCGTCGGAAATGCCGCGACGGGATTCCAGGCCTGGTACTGATCGGGCGTGGCTTCAACAAACCAGTTGATTGTAGTTCCATCGAAGCTCTCGCCGGTGCTGTCATACTCCACGTACTGCCCTGTAGCGTCGGGTAATGACGTGCAAATCGCGCAATCCACGTTGAAATTGCGGATTCCGAGAATGCCATTCGAGCCAAGATTTGTGACGTCGTCGTCGTCGGCTCCGCTTGTGTAGATGGGCTCATTCTCACTATTCACCCCCACAACTGTGCAGGGATTGTAGTAGATTCCTGCCCCATCTGGACCATCCTCATCGTAGACGTCCGTGGGCGGGGTACTGGTCGCGGTAGCGGGAGAGCCAGGGACGATGACTTGAATGGGAATTCCCGTACCGGCGGAAGCACCAGGGATTTGCAAAGCGCTTTCCGTTCCCACCGTTACCGTGGCCATTTGCATGGGTCCCCAAGTGTAGGACAAATCGCCGTATACGACGCACTCATAGAGGGGGTATCCGGTGGAGGCGTCGGTTACCTGGGGCAAGTTCAGAGCGGAGACTTGGTTTCCGGTGACGCCTGCGGCATTTGATCCCAAGAGCCGCAACCCGATAGAGCCGGTGTCCACTTGAACGTCGGGAATCGTCGCGCACTCCGTGCTGTTGTTAGGATTGCACACGGTCACCGAAGTATAGAGCCCGTTAGCCAGGTTGTCGTTCGGACCCAGGTTGACGCTTACCTGCACGGTATTATTGAAACCCGATCCCGTAAGGTTCACGGATTGAGTGGTGCCTGTTACACCTCCGGCGTTATCGGTGAAAGTTAGCATGCCCTCGAAGTTGCCGGTGGCCGTGGGTGTGAACGTAACATACGCCGTGCAATTGGCGCCCGCCGCCAACGTCTGGACGGTGTAGGTGCAGGCCCCCGTGCCGGTGGTCAGAGCGAAATCTGAACTGTTTAGAGCGACGCTGGCGATGGTCAGTGCGGAGGTGCTCATGTTGTTGATCGTGACGGGCTGAGCGGTGGAAGGGGTGTTTTCAAATATACTCCCAAAGCTCACGTTAGAAACAGAGAGAGAAACGGAGGCGGCGGTGCCGGTACCCGTCAAGCTCACGTTTTGCGTGGTAGGACTGGCGTTGTCCGTGACGGTCAAGGTGGCCGTGCGCATGCCGCTGGCCGTAGGCGTAAAGGTCACGCTGATGGTGCAACTCGAACTAGCCGCCAGTGATGAACCGCTGGCTGGGCAGTTAGTTGGCGGGGAAAGGGAAAAATCGCCCGGGTTGGCGCCGGATATCGCAATCGCCGCGGTCAGGGTGAGAGGAATGGTGGGGCCTGAAGTCAGCGTGACGGTCTGAGGCGAACTGGAAGTATCCACCACCTGGCTGTTGTTGAAGGCAAGAGTGCCGGTGGAGAGGGCGGCCGTGGGGGTCCCGGCCGTTCCGCTCAAGTTCACCGTTTGCGTTCCCGCATTGTCCGTAATGGTCAGAGTGCCGGGGAG
>JASHTO010000745.1 GCA_030040515.1 Terriglobia bacterium | reverse complement strand
CTCTTCACCGGCCAACTAGAGCCGATTCCTGGGAGGGGTGAACTGCGATCCCAGCCGGAGACCCTCTGGTTATTCGATCCTGATTTCCGGCTGGTGTTGCCGGAGAACCCGGCCGGCAAAGAAATCCTTGTCGAAGAGGGAATCGCTTTGAACTTCCCGGGGCCGGAAAGGCAGGTTGCAGGGAACGGGTCCCGACGGACGGGGAAGGCCATCGCAGATCACAAATCGCAAATCGCAAACCCCGTTGAACCCTTGATTTTCGGCCGCAGGCCGTTTGTGCCGGACACGCCTCGAGTCGCCAAGACGGCGGACCTGGCGCAGGTGATTCTTTCGGGATACGGCATTTATCTCGGTAAGAAGAGCGAGCGGTTGCAGATCAAGGTTTCGGGCAAGGTGGCCAAGGACGCGAACGGCTCCAGTTACGAATTCCCCTTTTTCCGTCTGAGCGAAGTGGTGATCGCCTCGCGCGGAGTCTCTTTTTCATCGGACCTTCTGGAGGAATTCTGCGAGCGCGGCATTCGGCTGACTTTCCTCGATTACGCGGGTCGTCCCTACGCCATGCTCAGCTCGCCGACGCTGACGGCGACGGTGGAATCGCGCCGCGAGCAGTTGAAGGCTTTTGACGATGCTCGTGGCCTCGAATTCGCCCGCGCGGTGGTGCGTGGCAAAATCCGGAACCAACGGCACTTGCTTCTATACTGCAGCAAGTATCTTAAACAGTCGGACCCGGAGCGCTACGCGACCGTTGCCGAGCTTGCGAAACAATTGCGCCAGCTCGAACTCAAAGCGCGCAAGGTGGCCGGAGCGAGCATCACAGAGAAGCGCCAGGAGTTGTTGGGTTTGGAAGGCGTCGCCGGACGCATCTACTGGCAAGGCTTCAAGACCATTGTGGAAGGTAAGGCGGAATTCATGGGGCGCGTCCATCGCGGAGCGGATGATCCGCTGAACGCTTTGCTCAATTATGGCTACGGCATTCTCTATGGCCACGTGTGGGGCGCCGTTGCAAACGCCGGACTGGAACCGTTCGCAGGGTTCCTCCACGTGGACCGGCCCGGCAAGCCTTCGCTGGTGCTTGACCTGGTAGAAGAGTTCCGCCAGCCCGTTGTGGATCGCACGGTAATCGCTTTTGTTAACCTGGGTCAGAAGAGGGAGATGAAAGAGGGCCTGCTCGACGAGGACACCCGGAAAGCGATTGCCGAGAAAGTGCTCGAACGGCTTGCGAGCACAGAGGAGTTTCGCGGCCAGCAATACCAGATTCGGTCCATTGTCCAGATGCAAGCCCGCGCGCTGGTTAGCTTCCTGCGCGGCAAAGGTCCGTATAAGCCATTTTCGTTCCGGTGGTAAGAAACGGCCGGGACTGAACTCGTCGGGCTTAGGGAAGTAATTTACTGCGGACGCCTGCGGAATGAACCCTGATGCGATCCGGGTTTCAGGTAATCGGCTATTTAATGGCAGGCGGCCATTCTCATAACTACCGACTGTGAACTATCGGGGCTGGCTGTTTTTATGGAACTAAGCACCCTGGTCATTTACGATATTGAAGACGACCGAGCGAGAACGCGAGTGTCCGAAGCATGTAAAGATTACGGACTCGAGCGGATGCAGTTTAGTTGCTTCCGTGGAATCCTTTCCCAAAACAAACGCGAAGAACTCTACGAGCGCCTGCGCCAGATTCAGCGTGAGTGGGAGACTCGCTGGCGTAAAGATTTTCCGGAAGCACAGACCAAGCCCATGGATCTGCCCATCCCGCCAGGAGAAGAGGCCCAGGGGCGCTGGCAACCCGCCTTCAAAATCATGATCCAGCCGCTCTGCGAAAAAGACGTGAAAACCGCCCTTTATGCGTATCTGTTTGCCGATATTCCCAAGGATTTGGAAGAGGAACGCAAGAAGAACGCCGACCAGAAGGATGGTAGAAATTAGTAGGGGCAAACCTGCTTGGGGCAATGGCTGGCATATAGTAGAATGCGCCCCATTGTGAGTTCGGGTCCCAAGCTTCATTCGAGGTTGCGGACCGATGTCTGATTTAGAAACTTACTACCGTATCTGGACAGGGGAAGGCAAAGGACCTTTATCTTCGGCTGGCTATCCGCAGTGGCCGGTGGAGGGCATCGCTCTCGTGGGCGATTTCTCCGGCATCCAGACATTCGTTTTCAGGCCGATTCCAGGTGCAGGCGGCGCGGCCCGCAGGCTACGCAGCCGTTCGTTTCGGGTTGCCGCCTACACAGAGATCGCCAACCGCTGGTGTTTGCGGCAGCTCACTTCAGCGCAGGCGACGTCTCTCTATTCGGTGGGCGGCAGATTCCTCATCAGTGTTCGGCCTTTCGAGGGTTGGGAAGGCAAGGTTGCGGAAATGCAAGCGCAAATTGATGCCTGGGCTTGGGAAGCGTTCGAGGGAGAGCTTGCATTTCATCTTGGCGCTGCACCATTCAAGGACAGCAAAATCCCGGTCGAAGCATTACGTTCCGCGCTTGAATCTCGACGGCGCCAGCCACTTCAGTACGCCTTACAGTCTTCTGGTAAATGGTCAGAAGGAGTCTTTTTCCGCGCCGCCGCTGCGGGTGACGGCAAATGTGACGCTTGCGGAATGACCCAGGAGATCACGAGGAACCCCGATGGGAAAGATATTTGTGAAGCTTGTTCTGCCGATGAGCAGCTAGGATCGAAACTGACTAAGGCAAATTTTGCGCAGATCACCAGCCAGAGCCCCGGCGTCATAAACGCGGTTGGGATGTCATTGTCCACTTGGGAGGACTATACCATGCCGACGAGTGGGACATGGCTTTCATTCGGGCAAGCTCGCAAAGGAACAGAAGCTTGGTATCTCCTCCGGCATTTGCCTGTCGATGCAATGGGCCATCCTTTAGACTTCGACGATATTGCTGGATTCTCTCCTGGCCCCCGCAAATGGCTGGGATATCTGCGCATCGATGCTGATGGTGCGGGACGGCAGTTCCAACGCTTAGACGGTGACCCAGCGCGCACATGGGCTCTCAGTCGCTTTCTGCATTTGTTCTTTGCCAAGACGGCGAATGATCTGCTCACAACATCCCGCTACAAGAACATCTATGCGGTCTATGGTGGTGGGGATGACCTTTTTGCGATCGGCCCCTGGGCCGACACGCTGGACTTTGCGGTCGAACTGAGAGGGCTTTTGGCAAAGACCACCGGAGACGCACTTACGTTTTCCGCTGGCATGGCCCTTGCAAAACCACGTGAGCACATCCTGACCCAGGCTGAACTCGCACATTCCCTCCTTGCGGACGCAAAAGACAAACTCTCATACGGCCGTCAATGCGGGCGGGATCAGGTTTGTGCCCTCGGAACGATTGCCAACTGGGAGACGTTTCGGGGCTTGTTAACGACGGCCAAGCAGGTTACAAAATGGATTAGCAAAGGTGAAATTCCGTCAAGTTTTCTCCACCAATGCCTGGATCTTCATCTTGCTTGGAGCGATGCACGGAGGCGTTCGCCAGAACACGACACCGCTCCTTGCGTGCGTTATCGTCCCTTGCTTTACTACCAAATCCAGCGAAATCTGAAGCCTGGTCCGGCAGCGGAGTGGGCCCATTCTCTACTTCGGCCTGCCTCTGCCTGGCCTTGGGTGAACTTCATTATCCGTTACGCGATGCTTGCGGCCGAACGCAACGCGAAGGAGGAATAGTTCATGCCCGATATCCGAAACGCCATGCAAAAAGCTGGACTACCGGGAAGCCCCGCCGAGCGCAAGTGCGAAAGATGCGGTAAGCTGTTCGTCCCCAGAGAGGCCCATTACAAGGTTTGTAGCGAGTGCTTCGGTAAAGAGTCGAGTCGAGCCAGAGGCCCACAGTTTGCTGCTCGTGGGCTAGGTTTTTTGCGCGATTACCCGGACTATCCTGCTTACTTTGACGATACAGGCGTCCTAAGATGCGATTACCTGACGAAACTTGCCAAGGAGTGGGCGCGAACCTTTGGTGCCGCTAAACCGAAGCTCACCACGCACCAGCTCCGAGCGTTTTATCAGCATGTGAAGCGTCAGCAAGCCGCTGTGAAAAACGGGCGCCCGTTTCGAGAGGTTCTGGTGGAAATATGTAAGCTCAAGCCTTTCGCCCGGGAAAGGGCGGAGAAGGAAACAATACCGGCCGAGTTTGAAGAATTTGTTTCTCTTAATGTCGATAAGGTTAAAGATCAGAAGACGTTCTTGGAAGGCTTCGTTGAACACTTCCAGGCGATTGTTGCTTATTGTGCAGGAACAATTCAGAAGAGGTGATGCTATGGTTGAACCAAGGCAAGGGGAGCCGAGAGGCTCGACTGGGAATATTCCTGTTCCCTCTAGCAAAAAATGGGATGCGATCATCCGCTTGAGATTCCAGATTGCTGTAGCAGAAGGATTGCGCATCGGGGGCAGCGGCGGTGGCCTTGAAATCGGTGGCGTTGATGCTAATCTGATGGCGCTTCGCAATCCGGCAAATAATGAGCCCTATATACCGGGCTCTTCCTTGAAGGGCAAGTTGCGTTCTGTATTGGAAAAGGAACTGGGAAAAGCCTTGGGTGGCGACCCCTGCAAGTGCGGAAGCGCCGACTGCCTGATCTGCACGGTATTCGGCGCGCACATGAAACCGGGTGCTGCCTCGGCCCCGACGCGAATCGTTGTGCGCGACGCGTTGCTCTCTGGCCAATCAAGGACGAGATTTCAGGAAGCTGTTCTGGCAGGTGTGCCTGTGTTGGAAGAGAAGACGGAGAACATTATCGACCGTAAGGCAGGCACCGCAAGGTCCCCTCGTACCGGGGAGCGAGTGTTGCCCGGGACTGTCTTCGATGGAGAGATTATTCTTCACATTTATGAAGGAGACGACGCGGACGAGATGACGAAATTCATCCGTCACGGTCTCGGCATCATCCAGGAAGCCTGCTCATTAGGCGCGAGCGGAAGCCGGGGTTATGGAAAAGTCCGTTTCGAGAACCTTCAGGTGGAGACGTTGAAACTCGACCAACTCACCATATGAAGACTTACCAATTCAGGATAAAGCCGCTTTCTTCCTGGGCGACGCCTTGGCACGCGGATACGCTGTTCGGGGCCTTGGCCTTGCAGGTGTTGCAGCGTATGGGACCAGATGCGCTGCGGCTCATGCTCGACGCCTTCGCAAGTGGTCATCCGCCTTTTGTTTTATCCGACGCACTACCGGATGGATGGTTTCCATGTCCCCTCACGGCCACGATTCAAATCCTGCCGAACTCAAACGTGAAGGCTA
>JASHTO010000744.1 GCA_030040515.1 Terriglobia bacterium | reverse complement strand
CGCCTTTGCGTCTTGGCGTGAGGCTGTTTATTTTTTCAAGCCCCCTGGCCATCAATCTTACGCCGACATCCGCAAGGTGCCGGAGGCGGGCGTGGTGGAAAGCGCGTCGCGAGATTCATTGCCGGCAGGATTTGGGTTGACAGGAGCAGGGGGGCGTTCCGCCTGGCTCCAGGCCTCACGAACCGTTGCCAGCTTGTCGATGAGGGTGCGCAATCTTTGAGTTGAGTTTTCGAGGTTGGCCTTCATTATTTCCGTGCGTGAGTAGACATACAGCCGTTTGAGGTTCAGCGCCACTTCGCCGCCACGCTCGAAGTTTAAAGTGCCTTCAAGCTGGGCAATGATGGCCAGGGCGCGCTTGAGTTGGTTGCATTTTTGCTCGATGTTGCGGGCTCCGATGGCCTCAATGGCACGTTGTAGGGCGGCGATGGCCCCATCGTAGAGCATCACCACCAGGCGCAAAGGCGGAGCGCCCTGAACGGAGAATTGCCGATATGCCTGAACTGGGTTTTTCATGAATTTGAATTGGGCGGATTCAGCGCATTGAGCTGGCTGTTGATCTGCGCCAGCGTCTCCGGCAGTTGCTCGAGAGTGGTGTTGATGGTGTCATATTCCGCCGTCAACTGCGTCTGAGTATCCTGAAGCTGAACTTGGAAATCGCTGATTTGGCTGTTCAGGTCGGAAATTTCGGAGCTGATGCCGTTCATATCCACGTTCAGGGCGCCGGTAGTGGGGTCGGTCAGAGTGGTCAACGTATTGGTGAGGGTTTGGCCGACGCTCGAAGTTCCCTGAAAGAGATTTTGGACCGCGGAGAAATTGTTCTGCAAGGCGTCATTCAGCGTGGTGCTGTCCACGGTCAGGGAGCCGTCATCCTGCATTTCAATTCCAATGGATTGTAAGTTGACAACACCGTTATTCCCGGACATCGAGGAGCTGAGGGCGGAAAGCAACTGCTGCTGCACCAAGTCCACCGTGGGATCTCCGGTCAAAGTTCCGGCGGCGCCGGTGCTGCTGTTGGACTGAATATCCGAATTGACCGCTTCAATCAGAGTGTTCCAGTCGGAAACGAAATTATTAATATCGGTCGAGATGGGGGACAAGTTGGGGGAGATCTGGAGCGTTACCGGCGAACTCGAGGTTCCTGACAAGGTCAGCGTCACGCCGGAAATTACCCCTGAAACCGTGTTGCTCGGGCTGTCAACGGGAATGCCATCGACGTCAAGCGAAGCGTCCGAGCCGTTGGTGGCGACGGTGAACTCCAGTCCGCCTCCTGAGGGAGGGCTGCTGGGGTCATAGGTGGCGGCGAAGCCCATTCCGCCTCCGCTCCCCGTGGTGTCGTTGGAGATGGTTATCACTCCTGCCGATCCGGAGTTTTGCGGAACCAATGCCAGCCGCGCACCGTCGGAATCCGTAACGACAGAGGCGGAAACTCCCAGGTTCTGACTATTGATGTAATTGGCGAGCCCGGTAAGCGTATTCGTGCCATCCCCACTGTCCACGGGAATGGTTACAGCAGCATTTGAGCCCACCTGAAGATCGAATGATCCCGAGGGAAGCGTGGCCGAGGCCGAAGTGAAATACCCCGAATAATCGGCGGAGGTGGTGTCGTCGGAAATCGTTATTTGGCCAACCGTTCCGGAGGTTTGACTAACCAGCGAGAGGCGCGCCCCGGTATTATCAGTAATGACTGAGGCGGTGACCCCCAGGTTTTGGTTGTTGATGTAAGACGCAAGGCCGGAAAGGGTATTCGTGCCATCACCGCTGTCCACCGGTATCGTGACGGCAGTGCCCGACCCAACCTGAATCTGGAACGATCCCGTGGGAAGAATGGCCGTTGACGACGCGAAAGTCGCGGCGGTGTAATCCGTTGAGGTTGTGGCCAGACTGTTTACGGTGACGGTGTGCGTGCCCTGGGCGGTACCATTGTCTGCTGTGGCGCTTACCACGTTGTTGTTGGTGGAGCTGACCGTTACCGACCCGAAATCGCCGGTGTAATTCGTGAGCGCGTCAACACTGGTCTGAAAATCGAGGATGTCGTTTTGTAGGGTTTGCAGGGCACTATTCTGGGAATTGAGGTTCGTCACATCCTGGTCCAAAGCCTCCTCGGGGGCGGCATCAGTTTCCAGAATGGCGTCCACGGTCGCGGTTACATCGATGCCGCTACCCGAAGTGTTGGTGGCGGAATTAAGGATAGCATTTACGGCGTCAAGGATGGCGGCATTGGAGCTCGAATTCGTGGTGCTGTTGCTGGTTGTGCTGGTTTCTCCCAGAAGCTGCGCCAGCGACTCGTTGGTGGCGCTGGTACTCAGGCTGGACAGGAGCGATCCAATTGAACTTGTGCTCATTTCACCTCTCCTTCATGCGTCGCGGGCTCGGGCATGAAAGTGCTGACCAGCTTTAATATCGGCAGATTTGGGATTTTCTTGAGAAGCCAGAAGGGGTGGGGCGTGATGCGCAGACCTACGAGCTCACATCGAGGTTATGGAAATCCGCTTGCCCCTCGAGGGGGATGTTCAGGCTTTCGGCGATGGCGCGAAGGGCTTCGGGGGGAATCTCGAACACCACGGCGCCTGTCACATTATCGACAAATTCGTAGTAAACCTGGTGCTGGTCATCGATTTGCAAGGACGTACTGAGCTGGAAGGGGGAAGGCGAGGAGGGAGGCGCAGACGGTTGAGGCGTTGCTGCTTGTTGACCACCTTCGGCGATTGACCCGGAGGCCGGAGTTCCAACTGACGTTGCCCCGAGACTTTGTAGCGAATTCAACTGGGCTGGGGAGATATTCATAACCGTTTATCCAAGAAGAAAACTGCGGAGGGGGCCGGGAAGCCCCCTCCGTTCGCGAGTCCCCAGCATCAGTTACTGAAGCAACTTCAGGACGGCTTGCTCGTTGGTATTGGCCTGCGCCAGGGCGGCGATGCCCGTCTGTTCGAGCACCTGGTATTCGGACAGGTTCGCCACCACCGTGCCCATGTTGGCATCCTGAATGCCACTGAGCGAACTGGACAGGTTTTGCGAGGTGTTGTTGATGACGTCGACCGCGGCATTCATCTGATTGATGCCTGAACCGATGGCACCGCGATCCGCAGCCACACTGGCAATTGCGGACTCAATACTGGTGAGGGCGGCCTGAGCGTCGGCGGAAGTGTCCAGAGATGCCGCCGCCGTGCCTCCGGACAAATCGGTCACGCCACCGGAAAAGCCGCCGGACGTGTCGGTGATGGTGGTGCTGACGGCAATGGAGTTTCCATCCGTGCCCGGAAGCGCCGCCTGGATGGTGGCCGAGCCGCCATTAACGTTGGAAATCTGCGCGGCACTGTTTTCCACGGTGGCGGCGCTATAAGTCGTGCCCGTGCCACCCGTGCCATTGACGGCCGCTTGCAGGTTGTCCAGCGTGTCCTGAACGGAGGAGCCGATGACCACCTGATTGGCGGTGGTGGCCACCAAATCGCTTGCCGCAGCCACGAATGTGTAGGTATCGGTACCAATGGTGACGGTATCACCTGACGCAGGTTGGGCGGTCAGGTCAAGAGTCGCCGTCGCATAGGTGCCAAGGCCGATGGCGCCCGCGGACAGGGTCGGCATGTTCACCGAAATCGTGGGATCGACGGCGTCGCTGGCTGATCCATCACTCAGAAACACCGACAACGAGGAACCCGTAAACACCGGGGTGTTGTTGTAGGTGGTGTTCGAGCCGATTTGATTGATTTCGTTGGTGATGGAAGTGAATTCATTTTGCAGAGCCTGTTGCTGCGCGGTGGTCAGCCCGGCGTTGCCCGCTTCGGTGGCCAGGGTGACCGCGCGGTTGAGCAGGCTGGTGACCTGGCTCAGTGCACCGTCGGCGGTTTGCAGCAGGCCCACGCCGTCCGTTACGTTCTGTGCGGATTGCGTCAAGGCGGAGATGTTGGCCTGCAAGCCGTCGGCAATGGACAATCCGGCCGGATCATCCGCGCCGGAATTGATCTTCGAACCTGAAGACAATTGAAACAAGGTGTTCTGAAGATCACTGTTGGTCACCGATAGTTGGTTTTCCGCCACCAAAGCGGGAATATTGCTGAGAATAGTGAGTCCCATGAGATTTCTCCTCTCGTTTTTTGGGTTCCCGTTTTGGGCCGCAGAACCCGAGGCCTTGCGCAGCGCCATTCAGGGGCCGGTGGTTCTTCACTCCAACTGACGGAACCGTTTCCCAGTTCAATGACCTCATCGGCATATGTTTCGAAACCTTAAATGGCCGCTTTTTCCTGGCCGTTCGAAATCAATTTCCATTCATCCTCTGAATCGTCAAAGCCGATGAATTACTTGAACGGGAGCACCAATCGACGAGGACGAGAGAGGGGAGAAGATGCCAGAAAATGTGCCGAGCGGAACGGGGAAGCCATCCCCGTTTCCAGAAGAAAACACGGACCCGACGCTCGACCCGCAGGACTGGGAAGGTTTTCGAGCGCAGGCTCACCGCATGCTCGACGACATGCTGGACTACGTCCGCAACATTCGCGAGCGCCCTGTATGGCAGCCCATTCCCGAAGAAGTGCGAAAGCACTTTCGCAGCCCCATGCCCGCCACGCCTTCATTGCTCGCCGATATCCATCAGGAATTCATGAAGAACATCCTGCCGTTTGCCGCTGGAAACGTTCATCCGGGTTTCATGGGCTGGGTGCAGGGAGGCGGGACGCCCGTAGGCATGCTGGCGGAAATGCTGGCGGCGGGAATGAACGCCAACCTGGGCGGGCGCGATCACATTCCGATCGAAGTTGAACGCCAGGTGGCGCGGTGGATGCAGGAATTATTCGGATTTCCGCGAGGCGCAATGGGGCTGTTTGTCACCGGCACCTCCCTCGCGAACTTTATCGGTGTAGTTCTGGCGCGCAATGCCGCTCTGGGCGGTGGGGTGCGCAACGTGGGTATCGCGGCAAAGCCGGCCCGACTGGCCGCTTATGCCTCATCGGAAGTGCACGGATGCATCGACAAGGCACTGGACCTTTGCGGCTTAGGGAGTGAAACGCTGCGCCGAATTCCCACCGATTCCCACCGCCGGATTGATTTTGCGACGCTCGAGAGCGCCATCCAGCGCGACCGCGCCTTAGGCTTTCAACCATTTCTTGTGGTGGGAACTGCGGGTACGGCAGACACAGGCGCGATTGACGACCTTGCTGGCGTCGCGGACCTCGCCCGGCGCGAGAAGCTCTGGTTTCACGTTGACGGTGCGTGCGGAGCTTTGGCCATGCTTGCTCCCAACCTTGCGCCGAAGCTTCTGGGAATTGACCGCGCCGATTCCCTGGCCTTCGATTTTCACAAATGGGGACAAGTGCCCTACGA
>JASHTO010000743.1 GCA_030040515.1 Terriglobia bacterium | reverse complement strand
CTTAGTACAACTCAGAAAAACGTCAGCACGCTGGCGGCGGATCTGGGGATGGCTCGCAGCGAAATGGGAACGCTCATTGCCCGCAACCACGATGACATCGAATACCTCCGCAAGCTGGGAGATCGCGACTATTTCGAATTCACCCTCAACCGTAATCAGCTTTCCAAAGTGGCAGGAGTCGGGCTGACGCTGAAGCGCACCAATTACAAGCGCCATCAGTACACGGTCGCCACACTGGTGGATGACATGGAAGTGGAGAGGAAAGACTGCGCGGTGAACTCTCCGATCGACTTCTTTGTGAACGGGTCAAAAAAGCCTTACGAGCTGGTGGTAAATAGTGTAGGATCAAATCAGGTGAAGGGGTATCTGAGTACCCCGAAGGGTGTCACCCAGGTTGCCTCGCGCTCGGAGGGAGCGCAGTAGCAATTCCGCAGGGAGACCCGATCACCGTGAGCGGGTCTCCCACTCGCTTCTTAATTCTTCACTTCAACCCAAGCTGGACATAGCGCCAGGGTCCGGCCATGAATGACCTTCGAGGAGGTTCAACATGGTCAAGCGCGCTTTGCTGGTGATGTTTCTCGCCATCGCAGGAATTCCCTTCGCCTACGCCAAGGATCTGGGTCCGGCGGAGGCTCTCTCCGTTCCCGCCGGTACCCTGCTCCATTGCCGCACCACCGAGACCCTGACCACCAAGCTGAATTCGCAGGGTGACGCCTTCACCATGACCGTCACGGAGCCCGTCACCATCAACGGCACCGTGGTGATTCCCGCCGGCACGTCGCTCGCGGGACACATTACGCGCATGGAGCGCCCCGGCCGCGTTACGGGTGTGGGCGAGATGCGGCTGAACGTTGAGCAAATCACCCTTGCCGGCGGCCGCAGCCTTCCCATCGGCGCCATGCTGATGACCGCTTACGGCGTCGATCACATCAAGGTGGTGGGGAGCGAAGGACTTATCAAAGGGCCGAGTTCGCGCTTCGCGGATTTTGAGGAAATCGGTGGTGGAACCGCCGGCGGTGTGCTGGTGGGGCTGATCTTCGCACATCCCTTTGTCGGCGCTACCGTGGGACTCACCGCCACCACCGTCGACCGCCTTCGCCGGCGCGGGAAAGATCTGACCATACCGGCCGGAACGCAGCTCGATTATCAATTGACGCGAGAGTTGTCACTTGCCCCCGGCACTCCTCAAACGAGTGACGCCGATTCGGGACACGGCTCGGGCAAATGAAGTGCGCCAGTGCGAACAAACAAAATGTGTCAAATAGGGCCGGGTGGTTCTGAAGCGGTACGTCAAAGCCCCGCAACAGTAAGATAACAGGACGGTGGCGATCGAGACGAATTATGGAGTGCGGCAGCTTGCTGCCGCACTCCAAATTCACGCGACTTTGACGCACCGCTGGGCGGTTCTCAAGCAAAGCGGAGGGGCGGCTCAGCGTGCGTGAACAGTGCTTGCTTCACTCGACGGCGCGGATGGCGCAAGGGACGAACTGGTTTTGCGGGAAAGGAATAGTCCGCCCAACGCATAACATGCGGCGCCCGTGAGCACGCAGGCGCGAATGGAAGTCTCAGTGGAAATGGCGATGGCAATAAAGCTGGCCAGCACGGACGCCGCACCGTTTAACGCCCACATCCAGGGCAGATTTCCCTCTTGCCCCAGCTCACTCTCCCAGCGCAGGCCCACCGGAAAACAGAAACCCATCATGAAGCCGCAGGGCGCCACCAGCGCCAGTGAAACCGCAACGCGCTGCCACAGGACTCCGCCCACCGCAGCGTGAATTGAAGGGAGCACCGCAAGCGAATAGGCACCGAGCACCAGTGCGGAGAAAAGTGCCGGCGCCCGGCTTTTCATATCGGAGTTCAAGGGCATTCGATCCGATGCCAGACTGCCCAATCCCGCGAAGAGAATCAACCCTGCCAGCACCACCGCCAAAGAATAAATTGGCTGGCCGAGAAAAATTGAAAGCTGCTGCATCATTCCCATTTCCGCCAGCATGAATCCCAGGCCGATGCCAATAAAGTAGAGAATGGCGCCCGCCGGCGCCCGCCCTGAACCCTGCCGCGAACGCGTCCACCGCCGCGCCGGCCACAAAATCGTTACGGCCACGAGAATGAAAGCGACGAACATAAAAATTGCAAGATACATCAGCGGAAAAAGCGCCCTCAAATCCACTCCCGGTATTTCCAGGATTCCCGGAATGGCGTGGAAGCGCACGAAACTGAAAAAATAAGGGGAGGCGTCGGTGGGCGGAGAAAGGTCAAAATAATTCCGGGAACTGAGCGCGGCAAGATCCTGAAGCGAGTGCGCCTGCAAGACGGGATCCAACTGCAACATCGGCAAGTCCTCTCCGGGTAGATAGAGAATCTGGTAATCCAAATCCTTTGCAGTGGTTTTTATTTTTTCCAGATCCTGCGGGCTGAAGGGTTGATTGCTGGTGAGAACCGTCGCCAGCTCGAGTTGGCCGATCATGGCCAGTTGTTTCTCCGGATGCTGAACCCCTTCGCTGAGCAGCGTGGCGTATGCCAGGGAAAACAAGCGTGTCGACTCGTGGAAATCAGGCTTATGGTTCCATCGGCTGAAGGCAATTACCCCACCCGGCTTGAGATGGTCGTAGAAAACCCGCCAGCCATCCAATGAATAGAGTGAATTTTCAGTGAGCGCCATGGCGCCGGCGGCGGTGGCCGCCCAGGTGTCGACAAGGGTGGCCTCGATTAAGTCGAATTTCTCATGACTGCGGGTCAAATAGCTGCGGCCTTCGTCGACGTGCAATTCAAAGTTGGGGATTTTGTCGAAACCGGAATACCAGGCCATCCGCCGCGAAAAAATATTTGCAATAGCGCTGTTGATTTCGATTCCCACGATGCGGTGAAAACCGAAGAGGGCGCAGGACATCACGTCTCGCCCCCCACCCACGCCGATGATCGCTGCGCTCCCGCCGGCGCGGATTCGCGCCCCCAGGGAGCTGACATCGTAGCGAAGGAAGTCCACATCGCGAAGGTCGCCATAATAGCGATAAATCCCCGTCGCCGCGTCATTATCAATGTCGATGTAGACCACCTCCCTCCAGACAGGAGGTGAGTTCGGCCCGACATGGCCCTCTTCCATTTTCGGGGCAACCACTCGAACCCGGGATATTGGATTCCAGGTTTCATACAGGATGTCGGTGCGGGGGTCGAGCCTTCCTTTGGACCAGATGGGTTGAATGCCGTGGATGGTAGTCGCGTTCAGACCCGCCAGCACCACCAGCACCGCTGCCCAAACGTGGGATCGCCTCTGCAATTGCGGCTGGCCGGCAAATTTCGCATAAAGCGAAGCACTCAGAAACACCAACGCGGAAATCGCCAGCACGGCGCTCGGCGCGTCAATCAGGCGCATGAGAATCAGCGAGGCGAAGCAGCCCGCCGCCGCGCCTGCCAGGTCGGCAAAGTAAATCCGCCCAATTGCCGCTTTTGTCCGCGTGAGCGACAGGCACACCACAATTCCCGCAAAAAAGAAGGGAACGGCGATGACGAAGCAAAAAATCAGGAAACTGCAAAGCGTTTGAAGAGCAAAGGAGACGTCCAACGGAATGGCAAACATGATCACGAGAACGATGGGCATGGAAACGGCCATGGCAAAGGCAGCTTGCGCCATGCGGCGGGCCACCTGGCCTGCTTCGAACAACGCCGGGCGAAGCTGCACCAGGAGCGCACCCGCCGTCATTCCGAACATGGCCATGGAGACCGAAACAAAAGCAAGGTAGTACCAGCAAATCACGCTCAGCAGGCGGGTGAGCACAATTTCGTACATCAGTGTGCTTGCGCACATGAGCCCGAGCCCAAGAAAGAATCCGATCATTCCTTTACCTCATCGTGGAAGCTTCAAGAATCAAGGGCCGCCAAACGGCCTTGGGTTCTTCGAATTATGTCCCGATATAGCGCGCGTAAAGGCCGCGGGCGACGGCGGGGTCCTGCGTTCCTTTCACGATCACCCGGCCGTCAGGGAATACCGTCAGTTCGTAAAGATCGAGCGAACACTTTAGCAGGAAATCGTTGGCCAGCACGGGGCCGAAACGCTCGAGCCGGGCCTTCAGCGCTGCAAGGTCCAAGGCTCGCGACTCAGTTTGATGAATCTGCACGGAATTCCTGCCGCACATGCTGACGTGCGAAGCGGCGCCCCGCTCGAGATAAGCAAATTCTCGCGCGCCGCAGACGCGGCATTCAAGGTCGCGCACGGCTTTGATTTGTTGAAAGCGGTTGCTCCACAGGTCATAAGCCAGCAGCGAGCCGTGCAGCTCAGTTTGGCGCCCCAGCAGAATCTTGAACGCTTCGGTGCATTGAATAGCCGCACCCCAGGAAACGGCTGGGCCGATGACGCCCGCGGTATCACAGGTCTCATGCATCCCCTGCGGAGATTTTGGAAACACACACGCGAGGCACGCGGTTCGTCCGGGCAAAATCGTCATCGTGGCCGCGTAGCTCGCCACCACGGCGCCGTAAATCCAGGGAATCCCCAGTTTCACCGCCGCATCATTCAGGAGGTAACGCGTCTCAAAATTATCCGTCGCGTCCAGGACAACATGGAATCCCTCGATGAATTCCTCAATGTTGCTGCCGTCCGCATCCGCCACGATCCCTTCCACGCTCGCAGCGGAGTTAATCTGGCGGAGCTTGCGTTCGGCGGCCACGGCCTTGGGAAGGTTGGCCTTGGCGTCCGCTTCGTCAAATAGCATCTGGCGCTGAAGATTGGATTCCTCCACGAAATCGCGGTCGACGATCCGAACGTTTCCCACTCCGGCGCGCACCAAAGCATTGGCCTGCGCCGTGCCCAGGGCGCCGCAGCCGAGAATCACCGCTTTCGATTCCAGCAGCTTCCTCTGACCCCCGACCCCGATGGGGGAAAAGAGAATCTGCCGCGAATATTTGCTTGTGTCCATCAAGGCCACGCCTTCAGTTTACCAATATGCCGGTTGCAAGGGTAAATTCTCTCCTTCGCGACATCCTTCCTCCTCTGGCACAAATGAAAACGCGCGGGCGTCTCAATAACATTGACAAGCACAGTCTGATGTTGGATAACGTTTTGCTGATGAGAGAAATCCCATTCCCACCACCTGCATGGGCGACCAGGACACGAAATTCCTCGAGGGCCGGTGACATCTCGACTTCCCTTGCGAACTAGCCCGGCGGCATCAGGCAGCAATACTGCTGCGCCGGACACCGCGTATCGGGTCCGTCGCCGGGTAACCCGCCACCTGATTCCGTACCTGATGTTTGTCTACCTGCTCGCCTACCTTGACCGCGCCAACCTGGGCGTGGCCAAGCTTCAGATGCAAATGGACCTGAATTTCACCGACGCCATTATAGGGTTGGGGGCCGGAGTCTACTTTTTCGGGTTTGTAGTAATCAGCCTTCCGGGGAGCCTGGTTGTCGAGCGGTGGAGCGCGCGCAAGTGGATCGCGAGCATCATGATCGCCTGGGGAGTGGCGGCGACAGTGATGGGATTCCTGGGAACGCCTTTGCTGGGAGCCCTCAGCACGAAGGCGCAGTTCTACCTCTTGCGGTTTCTTCTGGGCGTTGCGGAGGCCGGGTTCTTTCCCGGGGTCGTGGTGTATTTCTCGCACTGGTTTCGCATGGAGGACCGCGCCCTGGCGTTTTTTGTGGTCACGCAACCGATGGCCGTGGCCACGGGAATCCCCATGTCGCGATGGGTGCTCGATCACATCCATTGGTACGGCCTCGTGGGGTGGCGCTGGGTTTTTATTTTGGAAGGTGCCCCGCCGATTTTATTCGGGTTCATTACGCTGTGGTATTTGGCGGACCGCCCTCATACGGCCAAATAGCTTCCCGAGGGGGAGAGGCTCTGGCTGACCGAGCAATTAAGCAAGGAAATAACCCAAAAGTCCGCTGCACATCGCGTGCGAATGCTAGACGCATTCCGCTACCCACAGACGTTCATGCTCCTCGCCGTCGGCTTTCTGGTGATCATGGGCAACCAATCCCTGATCTTTTTTCTCCCCTCCATCACGGAAACCCTGAAAACCATGCCCGTCGCAGTGCGCACCTTGGGAGCCGCTTTGCCTTACGTGTGTAGCGCCGCTGGCGTTCTTCTGAACGGCATGTGGGTGCATCGCACCACCGCGTTGCGCTGGCACACCGCGGCGCCCATGCTGGCGACGGGCGTTTCCCTGAGTTTGGCAGTCCTGGCGGGAAATCACGGTTGGCTGGTCATCGGGCTGTTCTGCCTGGCGGGATTCACTTGCCAAGCCTACATGCCTGCCTTCTGGGCCATGCCCACGGCCTTGCTGGGCAAGACGGCCGCCGCCACGGCGGTCGGCGTGATCTCCTGGAGCAACCTGGGAGGTTTCGCCGGGCCTGCCACCTTCGGATACCTGAGTACGGCGACCGGGCATTACCGAGTAGGATTATCTTTTCTCGCGGGGTGCATGTTGCTGGCGGGCCTGCTCGCCTCGACGATTCGTGTCCCCAGCACCTCCGAAATTCCTACAGCCACCCCGACCGAGCTGGAGCCAACACCATGAGACCCAAAAAGCAGCCGGAAAATCTCCGCAGCCAGCGATGGTTCGCGCCGGACACCATGCGCGGATTCAGCCACCGCTCGCGCATGAAGCAGATTGGCTACTCGCGGGAGGACTTTCTGGGCAAGCCGGTCATTGCGCTGGTCAACACCTGGAGCGAAATCAATCCCTGCCACATCCATCTGCGTGAGCGCGCGGAAACCGTGAAGCGCGGCGTGTGAATGGTCGGGGGGATTTCCGGTCGAAATTCCGGCATTCTCGATTACCGAAACTTACATCAAGCCCAGCCCGATGCTCTACCGCAACCTGCTGACGATGGATACCGAGGAGGCGTTGTGCACCTTGCCCACTGACGGCGCGGTACTGATCGGCGGCTGCGATAAAACCACTCCCGGCATGCCCGAGTGGGGCATGTTGCCGATTCCCAAGAAACTCCTGCACCGCGGCGTGCGCGACATGGTGCGGATTTCCGACGCGCGCATGAGCGGGACTTCGTACGGAACGTGCGTGCTGCACGTATCACCGGAAAGCCACGTGGGTGGGCCGCTGGTGCTGGTGCACAACGGCGATCAGGTTTTGCTGGATGTGCCCGCGCGCAAGCTGGAGATTCTGGTGGCGCCGGCGGAACTGGAGAAACGGCGATCCTAGTGGGTCAAGCCGCCGGCCAGGTATTCCCGCGGCTACCTCGCCCTGTATGCCGAGCGCGTCACCCAGGCTCACGAAGGATGCGACTTTGATTTTCTCGGCAAAGTGGAGCGAGCCCGTGGAGCCGGAGATTCACTGAGCCCGCCCTAACATTGACGGGGGAGCGGCGCTGGAGGGCTCGCGCGCGTTTTCAATCAATCGCGGGAGAAGCGCTGGGGCGCACTTCAATTGCCACGCTCTTCGTACCGAGCGTCGTATGGGTGGCGGTCACATTGATGCGGCCGGTTTGACCAGGCAGAGTTTTAATCCATACGGCCCCCACTCCACCGCTCGCCTCCCACTGAAATGGATTGTCGCCCACGATCACTCCGGGCCCGCTGATCTGGAGTGTTACCTCGCCACTCACAAAGGGGCGCGGCGCTCCGAATTTGTCCACCGCCCGAAACGCCAGGCGTGTGGCGTCTGACCCATCCGCAATCAGCTCTGCATCGTCCGCACGGACCCAGAGTTGATCATGGGAGGGATCGGCGGAAAAGGACCGAGACAGCGCCTGCTTGTCCCCCACATAAGCGTCGATGCGCAATTCGGGCTTTTCGGTACCGACCGGAGAAAAGTCTGCAAAGAACGGCGGATACTTGATGCGCGGGAAATTCTCGCGATCGGGCTGAAGCGTGGCCAGGTGTTCGCCATTGACAAATAATTCGAGCCGGTCGCAGTTGGAAAAAATCGCAGCGTGCTTTCCGGGACCGGAGGGCGTCTTCGGGCCGAAGTCCCAACAAAAATCGGGCTCGATGACGGGCCGCACCGCGGGGTCAACCTGGGCGAGGTAGAACGAGGCGCCCAGCTTGGGAATTCTGAAGACGTCGGCGACGCCCGGATTCTTCATCCCGTCAGTTGAATTCAGTGGGCTGCCGTATTCGAAGGCGCACCAGGCGACCACGCCGCAAATCCGGAGGTAATTCGCCGCCCGGCTGTGGGCCTGCGCATGCCGCAAGGCCTGCGCCTCCTGCAAAGCTATGTCTCCGGCGCGGCGGTAAAATGCGTCAAAGTGCTTGCCGGTGGCGTAATTAAATTGGCCGACCGCCTCCGAAAGCATGTAGGGAACTCCGGGAAGTGGCGGGTCAATGCCCACGGTTCCGTCCGGGTCAGAACGATAGTCGTCGAAGGCAAAAACGTCCTGGTGCCATTCCTGTTCCCAATTCCGTCGGGAGCCAGGAGTCATCGAACCTGACGTGGGGCGTGAACCATCCAGCGCTTTCGCCAGCTCCCGCGTGCGGCTGTACAGAGCCGGATCGTTCCTCGTTTCGTTCGCGCGGACGGCCCAGATAACGATGGAGGGATGATTCCGGTCGCGGCGAACCATGTCTCCCACGTCGCGGAACAGCAACTCCTGCCAGGCAGCGTCGCCAAAATAGCCCCATCCCGGCGGCTCTTCCCAAACCATCAATCCCAGCTCATCGCAGGCGTCGAGAAACGCCTCCGACTGGGGGTAATGCGAACAGCGCACGAAGTTGCAATTGAATTCACGGCGCATAATCTCTACGTCGCGGCGCATCACTCGGCCCGGCATGGCGTAGCCGACGTAGGGGAACAATTCGTGCCGGTTCAAACCGAAAATCCGCAGCCACTTCCCATTCAGGAAAAATCCG
>JASHTO010000742.1 GCA_030040515.1 Terriglobia bacterium | reverse complement strand
CAAAGCACATTTCTCCGCGCAGGATGTTATAAAGCTGGGGGAGCTCATCCAGCCGCGTCTTGCGAAGCCAACGACCGAGGCGCGTCAGGCGGTTGTCATTTTCCTGAACGGGCCTGGGAATGCCGTCCTCATCCGCATTGATTCGCATGGAGCGAAATTTGAACAGAAGGAACGGCCACCCCTCCTTGCCGATGCGCTTCTGACGAAAAAGCGCGGGCCCCGGTGAGTCCAGGCGGATGGCAAGGGCGATCAGGCTCATCAGCGGAAGAGTGAGAACCAGGCCGAGGGCGGAAAACAGAATCGAGAATGCCCGTTTATACAATTCCACAATGCGGGAGATCCGAAAGTGAGGGGAAAACACGAAACCGCCGAGCCGAAGGCAGGTGAGAGGGACTTTTCCCGTCACCTTTTCATAAACTTCCGCGCCATCATCCACGGTGATGCCTTGACTCTTCATGTGCAGCAGCAAATCCAGAGGCAGGCGGCCGCGCCGCTCCTCCATGGTGACGATCACGCGGGTCACGCGTTCGCGTCGGATGACCTCCATGGCCCCGTCCAATCCGTCCAGCCGCGCCAAGCCGTTTTTCCCGCTCATGTTTACAGGCAGATCTCCGACGTAGCCGATCAGTCGCAGGCCCAGTTCAGGGCAGCGTTGCAATTCCTCCACGAGGCACGGACTCAGGGGGCCATTCCCCAGGAAGATGGTGCGCTCGGCGAGAGGGGCCAGCCGGTTGAGCATGAGGAAGAGCTTTCGCCAGCCTATCAATGACAACCCGATCATCAGAATTCCCAACAAGAGAATTCCCCAGCTCAGCTCGATGCTGGGCCAGGCGTAATAAACCACGGCGAGCACCAGGCAGGCGGTCCCCAGCACCTGGCTTAGCCGGCCTACCACTTCCCGCAGGTTGGAAAGCACTTTCGATTCGTATAAATCGAAGTAATACATGCACAGCATGCACACGGCGCAGGCCAGCGCGATCCTCCATGATGCGTGCGCAAAGCTGAGGTTCGTTGCGGCCGTGTGTGGGAAGCCCAGCGCAAGGGCAGTGAGGAGCCCGGCCACGATCAGCATCATGTCCAACGTCGCAAGAAACAACGTACGGGCCGGAATGTACGCGCTAAGAAACTTGACCACTCTTTGATTCCCTTTCTTTTTGAATTTGCCGGGCAGGCGGGGAGGGGCGTTTCAGTCCCTCCACCCTGGGAACGGCGCAGTAGTATTGAGAATAGGCATCCCGATTGGCGGATCGGCTGGTGTTCAGGATGATGCCCGCGGTGGGTGCATTTTTCAGGGCCGTCAAACTTTCCTGAAGCTCTTCGCGCCGCGTGTGCCCTTCCCGAACCACCAGGAACACCGCGTCGCAGAGGGCGGCAAGAAATCTCCCATCCGCGAGGGGCAAGATGGGCGGAGAGTCGATCACCACCCAGTCAAAAGTCGATGCTGCCGCCTTGACTACACCCCGCATCGGCTCTCCCTGAATCAGTTCCACAGGATTGCGGGGGGGGCGGCCGGCGGAGAGTAGGCAAAAACCCATGGGATCAATTCGCCGGCAGGCGCCCATGAGTTCAGCGCGCTCCTGCAAAATTTCGGCAAGCCCCTCCGCCGGCTTCAAGCCCATGAGAACATGAAGGGTGGGTTTTCGCAGGTCGGCATCGATCAGGAGCACGCGATCGGATGCCTGCGCCAGCGTGATGGCCAAATTTGCGACCACCATGCTCTTGCCGTCTTTCGGAATCGCGCTGGTGATCAGAACGGATTTGATGGCGTGCTGTTTGCGTAATTCGTAAAGCCGATAGCGGAGGAGCTTGAACCGCTCAACGGCCGCAACGTCTTTATCGCCGGGGCACAGCAAGTGAGCTTGGGGGTGAGGCCGGCAGGTGACGCGCGTGAGGTGACCCAGGCCATCCACTTCCGGCGGAAACGGGTTAAGCGCATCGGTCCCTACCCCAAACTTGCCTGGGAACGCTTCCCCTCCGGCAGAATTGTTCACCTGTTCGACGCGACGCAGCGCTTCAAAAATTCTACTCACTTGGATCCTCGCTTTGACTCAGGCCTAAGTTGCCGTTTCTACACCCTTGTAATGGGTCTTTTCCTTGTCGTACTCGGAAATGTCCGGCCATCGGTCTTCGCCGATTGCCTCCACAGTTCCCGACGCAGGCTGTGGGAACGGTTTTCGCGGGCCATTTCTTTCTGTCAGACACAAATCCGCAGCTACCTCTTCCACTATGACGTCGGTGACCTCCGTGAGCCCGGCGGCGAATGCGGAAATCAGGGCGTTGTCACAGAGAATGTTGATGAGGCGGGGAATGCCGCCCGATTGGACGTACACGGAATGGATTGCCGGGAGGGAAAAGATCGGGTCGTGGGAGCCTGCCTGCCGAAGCCGATCCCAAATGTAACCGCGGGTCTGAGCCTCGGAAAGGGGCAGGAGTTGAAACCGCATGGCGATGCGCTGTTTGAGCTGCCGCAGGTTATGCGACTCAAGTGTCGCGTCCAACTCCGGCTGGCCGACCAGAACGATCTGAAGAAGCTTTCCGCGCGTCGTCTCCAGGTTGGTGAGCAGGCGAATTTCCTCCAGAACCTCAAATTCCAGGTGCTGGGCCTCGTCGATAATCAGGGCCGTGTACAGACCTTTCTCTCCGCGACGAAGCAAATACCCCTGAAGTTGCCTGATAATCTGGCTTTTGCTGCGGGCAGGCTCGGAGATTCCCAAATCCGTCGCCACATCCTGAAGAAACTCTCCGCTGGAGAGCCGGGTGCAAAACATGTAGGCGTAGGCGAGCTGCTTTTGGTCCAGCAATCGCAGCAGGCAACGAACCACCAGCGTCTTGCCCGTGCCCACTTCACCGGTCATAACCATAAATCCCTTGTGGGCGCAAATGCCGTAGTAAAGACCGGCCAGAGCTTCGTTATGAGCGTCCGTGCGGAAGAAAAATTGCGGATCGGGACTGACCTCAAAGGGATTCCGCTGCAATTTGAAAAAAGATGCATACATGTTCAAATCACCAAAATAAAATGGCCCCCACCCCTAGTGATGTGACCACCAGAGAAGCCGCGGCCAGGGCCTCGATCAAATAATGTCTTTTCACGGCGGCAAGGTCCCACGGAGATTGAAGAAGCGGGACTGACACCAGGATGGGAAGGGAAGTGGCCGCCTCAAGGTCGGGCCTTCCGTGGAGGCGCGTATCCGTGGT
>JASHTO010000741.1 GCA_030040515.1 Terriglobia bacterium | reverse complement strand
CCACGGCTTGCACCCAGCCCCACACGCACCGCCATTTCCCTTTGCCGCCCCGCCGAGCGCGCGAGCAACATGCTTGCCATATTGACGCAGGCCAATAGCAAGAGCAGACCGACCACGCCCATCAGAAGTTCCAACGAATTGCCATAGAGATCGCGAATCCGCGCGAGCCCGGCCGCAGCCGGTTCCAGTTCGACCTTTCTTTGCCGGAGCTTCGCGTACTCCTTGCCGGGGTAATTCGCGGCAACCCAGGCTTGATAGAGCACATCCATTTCGGCCTCGGCCTGGCGGCGCGTCACACCGGGCTTCAGCCGCGCCAACATGCGGACAGCGTCGTTCTTATAGGGCAACCAGACGTCGGTCCGATTCCCCACACGCGGGCCAAGATATCCGCGCGGCGCAACTCCCACGATGGTCTTCGGCTCGCGATTGATGTAGATTCGCTTGCCCAGTATTGCCGAGTCGCGATGGTACCAGCGGTTCCAGTAGTCCCAGCTCACCACCACGACCTCGGCGTGGCCGCTTGCAGGAATGTCATCGGAGGTCGTCAGTCGCCCGAGAGCAGGTGTCAGCCCGAGGGTCTCGAAGTAGTTTCCCAAAACGTTTTCGAGAATCAGGGTTTCCGGATCGGCTCCCTCAATTTGCACGCGAGCCAGATTGTCAAACGTCATGCCGGTGAGCGCGGAAAAGACGTGGTTATGGTCGCGGACGTTTTCGTATCCGTCCCAACTCCGGTAGCCATCGCTGCGCGGCTGGCCGGAGTCTTTGTACATCAGCTCCACAAGTTGTTCTGGATTCTTCACCGGCAGTCTGCGCAGCAGGACGGTGTAGAACAAACTGAAGATGGCAGTGTTGGCGCCAATGCCGAGCGCGAGTGACAGGACGGCCACAGTCGTAAAACCGGGAGATTTGCGCAACATGCGCAGGGCAAAGCGAATGTCCTGCCACAGGTGCTCCAGCCAAACGAAGCTCCATATATCCCACGTATCTTCTTTGACGCGCCTCACGTTGCCGAATTTGCGCAGCGCGGCGTAACGGGCTTCCTCCTGCGGCATCCCGCGCTCGATGTTGTCCTGGGTTTCGCGCTCGATGAAGTCGCGGATGTCCTGGTCAAGCGCATCCATCATGCGTCTGCGGCGGGTGAAGAATTGATTCCAAATGCTCAAAAATTCCCTCACTCACTCGTAGAGGTTCCCCCTCGTCCAAACGGGCGAAGTATCGCTTCGCCCCTACGGTCATGACCGGCTTTGCTGCTCGGCGGGCGTCAGGATTCGCGCGATGGCTCCGGCGAATTTTCCCCACTTGCTGGTTTCAACTTCCAATTGCCGCCGCCCGCGCGGCGTGAGCCGGTAGAACTTGGCGCGGCGATTGTTTTCCGACGTGCCGTCCTGAACGGAAATCCAGCCGCGCTTGATCAGCCGATGCAGCGCCGGGTAAAGCGACCCCTGCTCAACCTGCAACACGTCATCCGAGCGCATTTCAATCGCCTTGGCAATGGCATGGCCGTGCGCCGGGCCCAGCAGCAACGTGCGGAGAATGAGAAGGTCCAACGTCCCTTGCAGCAGTTCGATGCGTTCGCGATATTCTTTGGTAGACATTCTAGGTGAAGGTGCGCTGGTTCCGGTAGAATGTCAAGGGGAAAGCGAGGTGCAGGGGGGTGCGACTGACACGGACATGCATCCGGAATACAGTCTCCGTGCTCTGGTGATGGTGTCCACCCTCCTGAAATTGTTTTCAGAATAATAGGAAGTTTTTATGCTGCGCCCCATTGACACGCCTACGGGACGTGGCGATACCCTATAACCTCTAGAAATTGAGCCTTTGTGGATGGAAGCGCAGTGCGCCGTAGGGGCAGGGCACCCACCAGGGGTGCCCCTACGTCGAAAAGTTGCGCGGGCAGGGCACTCGCGACCCGTCGCCCCGCCTCCCAGAGTTGTACGGCGGGCAGGCCGAAGACGGCTTTGGGTCGCAGGGCGAGGGGTCCACCTACGGTGAAATCTTGAACCTTCACTCCTACCAAACCGACGGCTTCTATGACGAGGTCTTCCACGCCAAGGGAGAGGCTCGTCCGGAAGCGCGCCTGCTGCTTGAAACCATCGATTCCCTTGAAGAAGGTGAGTTGCTGCGCTGTCAGCGTGCGGCGGAAACCATCCTGCTGCAAATGGGCATCACCTTCAACGTCTATGGGGATTCAGCGGGAACGGAACGCATCTTTCCCTTCGACCTGATTCCCCGCATCGTGCGCGCCGAGGAGTGGGATTGGGTCGAGCGCGGCCTGAAGCAGCGCATCCACGCGCTCAACGAATTCATCGACGACATCTACCACGACCAGAAAATCCTGAAGGACAAAATCATTCCTGAGGAGATCGTCAAGTCGGCGACGTTTTATCGCCCCCAGTGCCACGGCATCAATCCTCCGGCACGAGTTTGGGTGCACATTACGGGCACGGACCTGGTTCGCCACAGCGACGGCCAAATCTACGTGCTGGAGGACAATCTGCGCGTGCCCTCGGGCGTCTCCTACGTGCTCGAAAATCGCGACTTGATGAAGCGAACGTTCCCGAAAGTCTTCGCCGGCCTGCACGTTCGCCCCGTGGATATCTATCCCAGCAAGCTGCTGGAAGCGCTCGAATCCATTGCACCGCCGCGCGCCGCGGACAATCCCACCGTGGTGCTCTTAACGCCGGGCATGTACAACTCGGCGTATTTCGAGCACAGCTTTCTGGCGCAGCGCATGGGGATTCAACTGGTCGAGGGCCGCGACCTCGTGGTGCAGGACGGTTGGGTGTGCATGCGCACCACCAAGGGTCTGCGTCGCGTGGACGTGATTTATCGCCGCATTGACGATGACTTTCTCGACCCGCAGGCCTTTCGAGCCGATTCATTGCTGGGCGTGCCGGGCCTGCTGGAAGTCTACCGCGCCGGCCGCGTGGCGCTCGCCAATGCTCCCGGCAACGGCGTGGCCGATGACAAGGTTGTCTACTCCTACGTGCCGGACATGATTCGCTACTATGAGGGCGCGGACGCGATTCTACCCAACGTCCCAACGTTCCTCTGCTGGAAAGACGCGGACCGCCAGCACGTGCTGGAAAACCTCGACAAGCTGGTGGTGAAATCGGCGAATGAGGCGGGCGGGTACGGAATGCTGGTCGGCCCGCACTCCACCGCCGCGCAGCGCAAGGAATTTGCGGCGAAGATCAATGAGAAGCCGCGCAATTACATCGCCCAACCCACGCTTTCGCTCTCGCGCGTGCCCACGCTGGTGGAAGATGAATTGGAAGGCCGGCACGTTGACCTGCGCCCTTACATTCTCTATGGCAAGGAAATCTACGTGCTGCCCGGCGGGCTGACGCGCGTGGCGCTGCGCAAGGGTTCGCTCGTGGTGAATTCGTCGCAGGGCGGAGGAAGCAAAGACACCTGGGTGCTGGCGCCCGCGCCGGGGGAAGGAGCCGCGAATGGCCAGTGAAACCGCGCCACTCCTGAGCCGCGCCGCCGAGGCCGTCTACTGGATGGCGCGCTACATCGAGCGTGCCGAAAACGTGGCGCGCTTCATCGACGTCAACCTGCACCTGCAGCTCGATTTGCCCCTTGAGCCTGACCACCAGTGGCAACCTTTGATTGACACTTCCGGCGACGCCGCCATTTTTCGCGAGCGGCACGGCACGGCCAAAAAGGCCACCGTCATCAAGTTTCTGGTTTGGGACACCAACAACCTGAATTCCATCTCCTGCTGCCTGCGCGCCGCGCGCGAAAATGCCCGCTCGGTTCGCGAAATCATCTCCACCGAAATGTGGGAGCAGGTGAACAGCATGTACCTGAAAGTCCAGTCGCAGCGGGCGCTTTCGGAATCCGAGCGCCTGGCGGAATTTCTGCGCGGCTTTCGCCTGGGCTGCCACATGTTCGAGGGGATCACCGACTCGACGATGAGCTACAACGAGGCCTGGCATTTTCTGCGCCTGGGCCGCCAGCTCGAACGCGCGGACAAAACCTCGCGCATCCTCGACGTGAAATACTTCATGCTGCTGCCTTCCGCCAATTCCATCGGAACTCCTTACGATGACATTCACTGGTCGGCGGTTCTGAAATCCGTGAGCGGATTTGAAATGTACCGCAAGAAACACGGGCGCATCGCCCCGCGCAGCATCGTGGATTTCCTGGTGCTCGACCGCGAGTTTCCCCGCGCCATTCGCCATTGCCTGCGCGTGGCCGATGAATCCCTGCACACCATCACCGGCACTCCCATGGGTTCGTGCATCTACCCCTCGGAACGCGCGCTCGCTCCCCTGCGCGCCGAGCTTGACTATACCTCCGTGCAAACCATCATCGGCCACGGCCTGCACGAATACCTCGATGGCTTGCAGACGCGGATGAATTCTATCGACGACGACCTGGCGCACGACTTTTTCGCCAGCTCACCCATCAGCCAGCCCGCAGTGGCAGGAGGCGCGCCGTAATGGGAATTCGCGTCGGCCTCTACCACAAGACCGTCTATGAGTACGACCGCCTGGTCAGCCTTTCACCGCAAATCGTGCGGCTTCGGCCCGCGCCGCACACACGCACGCCCATCACCAGCTATTCGCTGCGCATCGAGCCCAAGGAGCACTTCATCAACTGGCAGCAGGATCCTCAGGGAAATTTTCTGGCGCGGCTGGTTTTTCCCAAGCCCACTCGCCGGTTCTCACTGGAAGTGGATTTGACGGCGGAGATGACGGTCATCAATCCTTTCGATTTCTTCCTTGAACCTTATGCGGAAAAATTCCCCTTCCAGTACGAAGCCTGGGAGCGTCGCGATCTGGAGCCCTTTCTGCAAGTGCCGCCGGCAACTCCGCGCCTGAAGGCGCTGTTGGATAGCATTGACCGTAGCTCGACCCCCTCCGTGGCGTTTCTCGTCAAGCTGAATCAGCGGCTGCAACGCGAAATTCGCTACCTGATTCGGACCGAACCCGGCGTGCAGGCTCCGGAAGAAACCTTGGAACGCGCCAGCGGCTCATGCCGCGACACGGGATGGCTGCTGGTCGAAACTCTTCGTCATCTCGGGCTTGCGGCGCGATTCGTTTCCGGTTACCTGATTCAGCTCAAACCCGATGAAAAGCCGCTGGAAGGTCCCGTCGGTCCGGGGGCTGACTTTACGGACCTGCACGCCTGGGCGGAAGTTTATCTTCCCGGCGCGGGATGGGTGGGGCTCGATCCCACGTCAGGATTATTTGCCGGCGAGGGACACATTCCGCTTGCCGCCACTCCCGAACCGCGCTCGGCCGCGCCGGTCACGGGCATGGTCAGCCCCAGCCAGGTGGATTTTCACCATGAGATGCGCGTCACCCGCCAGCTCGAACCGCCACGCGTCACCAAACCTTATACCGAAGAGCAGTGGCAGGAGATCTACCGGCTGGGTGAGCGCATCGACGAAGAATTGGTGGCCGGCGACGTCCGCCTGACCATCGGTGGCGAACCCACTTTCGTCTCCATCGATGACATGGACGGCGCGGAGTGGAACACCGAGGCACTGGGCGATGCCAAGCGCCGTCTGGCCAGCGATCTTCTGCTGCGCCTGCGCGACAAGTTCGGCAACCATGGAGTTCTGCATTACGGACAGGGCAAGTGGTATCCGGGCGAGCAACTGCCGCGCTGGACTTTTTCCTACTACTGGCGCGCTGACGGCGTTGCTCTTTGGAACGACGCGCGTTGGCTGGCCGGGTTGGATCGCGATTATGGTTTTGGCGCGAACGCGGCAGACCAATTCGCGCTAGCTCTGGCGCAGAGGCTGGGCGTCGGGGCTGAACACGTCATCGACGCCTACGAGGACCCGCTGGCGCATCTCCTGAAAGAGCGCCGCCTGCCCAGTAACGTGAACGTGCATGACAACAAGCTTGACGACCCCCAGGAACGCGCGCGGGTTCGCCAGGTTCTTGAGCGTGGATTGAGCCAGCCTGTGGGTTACGTGCTCCCGCTGAGAAGAACCTCCGGCCACGGCCGCTCGGAATGGGAAAGCGCTTCCTGGCAATTACGGTCCGAGCACCTATTCTTGATTCCCGGCGATTCGCCCGCCGGCCTGCGTTTGCCACTCGAGACACTATTGTGGGAACCCGAGGATGATCGCCAGAAAGTTTCCGATATCGATCCATCCATTCCGGCCGCGCCGTTGCCGATCCCCACACGGCGAGAGGCGAAAGCGCCTGCGCCGGTTGAGTTCGTGGAGCAGCCGCGCGGTGTTGAAGGCATACCGCAATCACCGCCTCCCGTCTCGACATTTCATCCTGTAATCCGTACCGCATTAGTGGTCGAACCGCGCGAGGGCTCTCTTTGGGTTTTCATTCCGCCGGTCAATTCAACTGAAGACTATATCGATCTCCTCGCCGCAATTGAGGACACCGCCAAGCGACTCCGCATGTCGGTTCTGATAGAAGGGTATCCACCGCCGCACGACCCGCGTCTTCGGCACATCAAGCTCGCGCCGGACCCGGGAGTGTTGGAAGTCAACGTTCACCCCGCTACAAGTTGGCGTGAGGCGGTGGAAATTACCCAAACTCTCTATGAGCAGGCGCGCCTGAGCCGCCTCGCCACAGAGAAATTCATGCTCGACGGCCGTCACACGGGCACGGGCGGCGGAAATCACGTGGTGCTGGGCGGACCGACGCCGGCAGACAGTCCATTTTTGCGGCGACCTGACTTGCTGCGCAGCATGCTGGGCTACTGGCTGAATCATCCGTCGCTCTCGTATATGTTCTCCAGCACATTCATCGGCCCCACCAGCCAGGCGCCGCGCGTGGATGAGACTCGCGCGGACTCCGTCTACGAACTCGAAATCGCCTTCGGTCAGATAAAGGCGAATGGGAAGTGTGGAGTTGCTCCGTGGATTGTTGACCGCATTTTTCGCCACTTGCTCGTGGACGTCACTGGCAACACTCATCGCGCGGAATTCTGCATCGACAAACTCTATTCGCCCGACACGGCCTCGGGGCGGCAGGGATTGCTGGAGCTTCGCTCATTTGAAATGCCGCCGCACGCGCGGATGAGCCTGGCGCAGCAATTGTTGGTGCGAGCACTGGTGGCGTGGTTCTGGCGGCAACCTTATGAGGAACCGCCCATCCACTGGGGCACGCGCCTGCACGACCGCTTTCTGCTTCCCTACTTCGTCGAAAAGGACTTCGCTGGCGTCATCGAGGATTTGCGCCG
>JASHTO010000740.1 GCA_030040515.1 Terriglobia bacterium | reverse complement strand
CCGGCAGATGCTGCTCGGCTGGCATTACATGCAGTATTACCACAATGCTTATGCCGAAAATCAATATCTTGCCAGCCGAGGTTATATCGTTCTTTCTGTGAATTATCGCAGCGGGATTGGATATGGAATGGAATTTCGGGAGGCGCTGAACTACGGCGCCACGGGGGCGAGTGAGTTCAATGACGTGATGGGAGCCGGCCTCTATCTGCGCTCGCGCCCGGACGTTGACCCGGCGCGCATCGGCCTTTGGGGCGGGTCCTACGGAGGTTACCTGACGGCCTTGGGACTGGCGCGCGCGTCCGACCTCTTTGCCTGCGGCGTGGATTTTCACGGTGTGCACGATTGGAACCTGGAGGTTCCGCACACGTTGCGCGCCGAAAATCCCGAGAAGCTCGAGGACTGGGCGCGGGTGGCGTATGAGTCTTCACCCATGGCCGACGTGAAAACCTGGCGCTCACCCGTGTTGTTGATCCAGGGCGACGACGACCGCAACGTCTCCTTTTCCAATATGGTCCAGCTTGTGGAGGCGCTGCGCAAACAAGGCGTAGAATTCAAGCAAATCGTATTTCCCGACGAAATCCACGACTTCCTGACCTACGAGCACTGGATCACCGCGTACCACGCCACAGCGGACTTCTTTGATGAACATTTGAAAGGTACCAAGTAATGCGTTGGCCCTTCGGGCCGTTGAAGCGTTGCGACATTTGCCGCCTGTCCTGAGTTCCGCGCCGCCCGGGCCTGCGCGTTGGCCTCATTCGAAATTGAAACGATTGGCTCTTGCTCCGCGCGTTTACTGATGCCAACGTATATTCCTGAGCTTGTGCGACATTGAATCCGTGAGGAAGGACACGCCATGGCGCAGACAATTTATCAAGTGGACGCGTTCGCCAGCCGCGCTTTCGCGGGAAATCCAGCGGCTGTTTGCATTCTTTCCAGCCCCGCACCCGAAGACTGGATGCGGGACGTGGCGCGGGAAATGAACCTGTCGGAGACCGCGTTCCTGGCGCCCAAAGATGACGGATTTAATTTGCGTTGGCTGACCCCGACAACGGAGGTGGCGCTCTGCGGGCATGCGACGCTTGCCAGTGCGCACATCCTTTGGGAGACGGGTGTGCTTCGGACGGATGAGCAGGCGCGTTTCCATACACTGAGCGGGTTGCTCACGGCGGACCGCAAAGGCGATTGGATTGAACTCGATTTTCCAGCGAAGCCGGAGGAGGCTTCCAATCCCTGGGACGAATTGGTGAACGGACTGGGCATTGCGCCGCGCTACGTGGGGAAAAGCCAGTTTGATTACCTGGTGGAGGCGGATTCGGAGCGGGCAGTGCGCAGCCTCGATCCTGATTTTGCCCTGCTGAAGCGTGCCAAGGCGCGCGGAGTGATCGTGACGGCACGCGCCGAGGGCGGAGAATTCGATTTCATATCTCGATTTTTCGCGCCCGCCGCGGGAGTGAACGAAGATCCTGTTACGGGTTCAGCGCATTGCGTTCTGGGCCCATTCTGGGCCAAGCGGTTGGGCAAAACGGAGTTTGTGGCGTTTCAAGCCTCGGCGCGCGGCGGCGTCGTGAAGGTTCGCGTTGTGGACGGCCGCGTAAAGCTGGGTGGACAGGCGGTGACCGTGATGCGGGGAAAATTGTTTTAAGCCAAAGGCGATCCGAGGGACGCTTTCTGCTTACTGCGCGTGGGCAGCGAGCCAACTCTTGGCCTGCTTGACTTGCGGCAAATCGGGGTCGGCGTTCTGCCAGCTTGCCAGGAAATCACGATAGGCTTGCGTCGCCTGGGGCACGTCACCGGCCATTTCGTATGACCGCGCGATTCCGTAGAGCGCGTGGCCGCTCTTGGGGCGCTGCTGCAGAGCTTGCTCGAAAGCTGCGCGGGCTTTTTCCCATTGGTGAGAATTCAGGTAGGCATAGCCCAGGCTTTCCTGCTCGGGGCGGAAGAATTGCGGAGGTTCGGAGTAACCGAGGTCCTTTTCGTTCTCGATGGCCTTCTCAAAGAGTTTCTGTGCCTCGTCTTCCTGTCCTTGAATGGCGTCGATGTTGGCGCGCAGATCGAGTGACATGGTTCCCAGGAGGTTCAACACGGGAGTGGGATCATCCACTTCGGGTTCCTGAGTTAGCTGTTTGTCTTTGTCGTCGTCTTTTTCTTTGGCCTCCGGTTTGGAGGCCTGCAAGCGCCAAAGCATGGCGTCCAGCGCTTCGGACTTTTCGAGCGCCTGCTTGGCGTCGCTGTGCTCGACCTCATCCATGCCCTGGGCGTAGAGGCTGAGGCCTTGGGCGTAATCCCTGGCCGCCGGGCTGGGGGGATCCTCGCCGGTTCCAAATTCTACGGACTCGCTCTGCACCGCTTTCCAATCGGCAAATCGGATTCGCACTCGCGCTACGCTTCCGCCGGCCCAAACCGCAAAGCGCGCGGAAGTCATTCCCGTGGGAGCGGGCATGCCTCGCAGCTTGGCGGCCCACTGCAAGCCTTCCTGATAGCGGCCGGCCTCCGCGCAGGCGGCGATCAAGTAAGCGAGATTGTGAGCATAATTCCAATCTTCTTCCGGGCGAATCTGCTGCGCCGCCATGTAAGCTTCATCCACGCGCACCGAGGCGATGAAGGATTGCCGCGCGCGTTCGTAATCTCCCACTCGCCAGTAGATATGGCCGGGCATGTGGACCATGTGACCAGAATTGGGTGCCAGGCTGCCCAACACGTCGGCGCTGTGCAGAGCATCCTCAGGCCGCGAGCTGTCTTCCATGGCGTGAATCCAGTAATGGTGCGCGGCCGCGTCATCCGGATGAGCTGCGATCAGGTTGCGCAAAATAGACTCTGAGTACAGTTGGCCGTCACGCGGCTTGCCGTTGAGGTCGTACCCGTGCATTTCCTCGAGAGCGAGAAATGCCTGCGCGTCCAAATCATCCGGGTAACGATCGATGAGAGTTTCCATCACCCGCCGGTAAGCCGAGGATTCATTTGTATCGCCTGCTTTGTCTTCGTGCTCCGCCGCGCGGATGTACAATTGCTCGTGATCGGAGGCGTGCTCGGCAAGCGATTCGGCTTTAACCAGCGCCTCTTTCTTTTCTTCCTGCACACCCCCGTGGCGCCCGCTTAATTTCAGAGCTTCGAAGATTCCCCAGTAAGCCATTGCGGCCGAGGGATCCTGGCGCGCGGCCTCCTTGAAGGCCCGGTAAGCCTCAAAGTCCCAAAAACAATGTAGGAGCCGGAGACCTTGATTGAAGTAAGCCTGGGCCTGCTCGGAGTCGGTGGTGATTTTCATGCTGGCGTCGCCGAGTCCCTGCATGAGCGGCGGAGGGGGAAGCTCGCGAAACCTGGCGTTGGGCTCCTGCATGTGTTGATGGGCCATGGGCATTTGACCCGCAGCGCTCGCGCACGACAGCAGAATAATGCCAGGGAGAATTTTCAATCGCATGGTCAGGCCGTGCCTCCAATTGGATTCGAAAAGGAGAGCCTTGCGGGAAAAGAGTGTAGCAGACTTCCAGGGAGGGGAGGGCGAGAGTTGCGAATCCTTTGAGGCGTGCAGCTTGATTGTTGCTATGAGGGCCGCGCCACTTCGAAGCCCCTGCCTAATTCGCGGCGGTTTTTGCCTCCGGCCATGCCGCGGTAAGAAGCAAGCCGCCGACGATTCCCAGGGAAATCTCGATGAAGCGGTGAATGGCGATAACCCAGGCTGGCTGCGCGTGCACGGAGAACATAATGATCGCCAGGGTGATGCCCGCGTAGCGGTAGGCGTTGCGCTCAAGGTGCAGGAACGCGCAAATCACTCCACACAGCAGGATGCCCGCGCCGAATACCGCCATGTTGCTGCCCGCGTAGGTCGCGAATATGGCCCCCGCCAGCGCGCCCAGAGCGGTTCCCACCAGGCGTTGTTTTGAAATGGCCAGCGCCGCGCCCAGCGTCGACTGCATGACGATCATTGCCGTGATGGCGGCCCAATAGGCTTCCGGAAGTTTGCACAGCCGCGCAATAAGTAGCGCGCCCACTGCCGCAAGGGTTGTGCGCACGGCATGGACTAACTCCCTTCTCTCCGCGCGCGGCCACCCCCTTTGGTGAGTTCCCGCCTCGGTCATCCCTGCCTCCTCAGTTTGTTTCGGTGGTCACAATCTGCTAGGGTCCTTGCTGAATCACGTCCACGGGCAAGTGCGAGGAGAAATCCGCTAAGGATTGCCGGAGGTAACTGACCTCGCCTTCGCTCAAAGCGTAGAACGAAACTGTGGGGCCTCCCAGGATTACGTTGTCTTGAATGGACCATCTGCCGACGCGAATCCAGCCGGCCGGAATCAGACCATCGAACCAATAATCGTAGATGATGGCGATTCGAGCTCCGGATCGCCTGGATACACGTTCGACTTCGTCACGACCATATCCATTCGTGAGCCTTGCCGCCGCCACCTGGGCAGTCGCGAGCCCATAGAGGTCGAGGCAATGAATGTCCGCGAGGAAGTTGACCGCGCCAATATCATTCAGCGCCACACTTGAGTTCTGATAGTAACGCCGCACAAACAGCCCCATTTGGTACTGTTGTTCGTAAACGTTGTGAGTGCACTGGGGAAGAAACCAGATGTCGCGCCACCCTTTCTCCAGGTTGGGCAGGAGAATGAGCAATAGCAGGGCTCCGCAGGCAAGGTGATTGGGCATCGTCCATGTGAGCGGCGACCGCAGGGAGGGCATCCGCGGTGCGACGACGGGAAGTTGCAGTCCGAGCAAAAGAATGGCCAGCGCGCACCAAAAGGCATCGTATCGGTACATGCCAGTGGCGCCGACGAATTCAAGATGGGCTATTCCAATCGGAAATAGAATCGCCGTCATAAGTTGGCGGCTTTCGCGCCACCCGTTCCCCTTCGCCTGCGCCAGAAGGTATAGCAAAAGAATGGCAATGAGCAGGGTCAGCAAATGCGGGCTCTTGCGCAAGTTCGTCAAAAAGGGATCGAGGAGAGAAACAACGAAAGCCATGCGCGACGCATGTAAATCCGGAAGCGTCGCCTTCAAAAGGACCGAATTGGGAAACCAAAACCATCCGTGCCAAACGGAAATCATGCCGTTGATGAGTACAGGAAGGAAACCGCAGACGGTCAGGGCTGCCGCTAATCGCCAACGTTTCAGCAAAAGACTGAGTCCCGCCACGACTGCAATCATAAACATTCCCTCGAATCGCACCGCAGTCACGAGAGGCGCAAGAATCAAGAGAACGATCGAGTCGCGGCGAGCCAGTGATGGCGATTCTCCAGAAAGGCAACGCGCCGCGAGGAAGACAAAGGGAATGGCGATGAGCGTTTGCAGCCCCGTTTCCATTCCGGTGAACAAGAACATGGGAAGCGGGACCAAGAGAACTATGCCCATCAGCACCGTGAAACGAATCGCCGGCGGCGACTTATACCACGTCAGAATTTCGTTCGCGATCACTAGAATGACGAGGGCAAAAATCAAATTCCATAGCAGAGGTGCAATCGTATTTACCCCTGTCAAGTAATACGTGGTGCTGATCAACAACGTCCACAACGGGGATGATGAGGTGGAGGCGTATTCAAAACGCGTCACGCCCCAAACTTCGAATTGGGAGAAGTTCTTGGCCATCGCCATATGAATATATGGGTCATCCGACGCGTAAACCAAAAACCCATGATTTCGGGTGATGGAGCGGCCGAGGATGATCCAGATTAGCAGCAGAAAAAAGGTGGCGGATGCGTAGAGCGGCCAATTTTGAAGCAATGACTTTTTCAATGGCGGCGCCGCCCCTGGGCGGAAGTGAGGAGTATAAACCATCGAACCGCGGAAGAACCAGCGAGGCGCCCGATGGCGATTTTTCTCCGCAATCTACGGTGCTCTTGATGGAGGCGGGTGGGGTTGTTATGCTGCCAAACTATGACCGCATTTCGTGCGATCCCTTTGCCCAATGTGAACCTGATCGCGGCCTATTCAATTTTTATTGCCAGCTACACAGTGTTTGCCCTGGGCAAGTTTCCCGGGTTGAAAATTGACCGTCCCGGCGCGGCCATCATCGGCGCGGTGGCCATGGTGGCATTCAAAATCGTTCGGGCCAGTGAGGCCCTGCATTCCATTGATTTCTCCACACTGGTCCTGCTTTTTTCGATGATGCTGATCGTGGGCAATCTTCATCTGGTGGGATTCTTTGAGTGGAGCGTGGAACTCATTCTCCGGCGGCTGAATCCCAATCACTTGCTGCCCGTCGTGGTATTCGCAAGCGGATTGTTTTCCGCGTTTTTTGTGAATGACATTGTATGCCTGGTGATGGTGCCGTTTGTGCTGGCCATCACCCGCAGGATGAAGCTTGCGCCCACGCCTTACCTGCTGGCGGTCGCGACGGGATCAAACGTCGGCAGCGTGGCGACGATCACGGGAAATCCGCAAAACATGCTGATCGGCTCATTTTCCGGAATTCACTACCGCGACTTCCTGTTTCATCTGGGGCCGGTGGCGCTGGGCGGAATCTGTCTGGATTGGGCCGTGCTGCATTGGTTGTACATGCGCAAGCGACCCGCGGCGCGGGCATATGAGGCTCTGCCCCTGCCCACTCTTGACCTCTCACGATTGACCAAGCCCGCGGTGGTGGTGACCGTCGTCATCATCGGGTTCCTGATCGGGGTGCCGCCGGCCATGATGGCCGCGCTCGGAGCGGCGGCCCTGCTGATTTCCCGCACCACGGATCCGCGCAAACTCTATGACGAAGTGGATTGGGGGCTCCTGGTCTTTTTCGTCGGGCTCTTCGTGATCGTCGGCGGCGCGGAGAATGCCGGGATCGTGTCCCGGCTGCTGGCGCTCGTGCGGCATTGGAATCTCCAGCGGCTTGACGTGTTCACAGTGGTCGTGACCCTGCTCAGCAACGTGGTGAGCAACGTTCCGGCGGTGATGTTGCTGAAATCGCTGGTTCCCGGCTTTGCCGACCCTCACACAGCATGGCTGGTGCTCGCCATGGCCAGCACCCTGGCGGGAAACTTGACGATTACCGGCTCAGTGGCGAACATCATCGTCATCGAATCGGCGAAGCCGGATGTCCACATCGGCTTCTGGGATTATTTCCGCCTGGGTTTTCCCGTTACCCTCCTCACACTCCTGTTCGGACTCGGATGGCTCGCGCTGGTGCGATGAGCGGCGACACGCAGCAACCTTTCACCCGCTGTGTCTGGCACTCTGTAACTGGCACGCTGCTGCACACGTCAATCATGATGTAGAATATTCGTGGAAGACCCAGCCGAAATCCCGAAAAGGAGAAATGCCCATGAAAAGACTCAATAGGCCTCTGATGCTGATAGTGGCCTGCGGGATCGTGGTGATGGTCGCGGCGCAGTTGAAGGCCGCCGACGAGCCCGCCAAGGTCGACGGGACGTGGGAAATTTCCTCCGAGGGTCCCAACGGAACCATGACCCAGACGCTCACGCTCCAACAAGACGGCAGTACGCTCAAAGGGAGCATTTCCGGGCGCAGAGGCGAAACCCCGATTACCGGCAGTGTGGATGGAAACAAAGTCACCTTCCAGGCCAAGCGGGAAACTCAAAACGGCCGCACGTTCGTGACGGACTACTCGGCCACCGTGGACGGCGATTCGATGAAGGGGAAGATGCACAACGAGCGGTTCGGGGACCACGACTTTACAGCCAAGCGCAAGTAGCAGGCCGGAAATCGGAGCGCCAGTAAACCGATGCCTCACGTGTGTGAATTCAGCACGGGCTTGTGAGTCAGGCGAACAGAGAGTGGACGATGAGCTCGGTCCAAGAAGTTGTGCGGCTTCCACCGGTTGAAATCCCCATTAGGACGCCTTCTGTGCGTAACGTCGCAGTGGACGCCTACCGCGGATTTGTGATGCTCCTGATGATGGGAGAAGTTCTGCGCTTTTCGAAGGTGGCGCAGGCATTCCCCACCAGTGTTTTCTGGCACATTCTCGCCTATCACCAAACCCATACTGAATGGGTGGGATGTTCGCTCCACGACCTGATTCAACCTTCGTTCTCGTTCCTGGTCGGCGTGGCTCTGCCCTACTCGATTGCCAGCCGCCTGGCCAAGGGCGCTACGTTCCGGCAGATGTTCGGTCACGCGCTCTGGCGCGCCTTTGCGCTGTGTGTCCTCGGAGTCTTCCTGCGCTCCATGGACTGGCCGTCCACCCACTGGACCATGGAGGATACTCTCAACCAGATCGGGTTTGGATATCCTTTCCTCTTCCTTCTGGGATTCAAGCCGCCGAAGTGGGCTTGGACCGCCTTGGGACTGATCCTGACCGGTTACTGGCTGGCATGGGCGCTCTATCCGATCGCGCCGGCCCATTTCGACTGGCCGTCCGTGGGCGTCCCTTTTGCCTGGAACGGTCAGCACAACTTCACGGGCTTCGCCGCGCATTGGAACAAGAATTACAACCTGGGAATCGCCTTCGATCAGTGGTTCTTGAATCTTTTCCCACAGCCCAAGCACTGGGTCTATAACCCCGGCGGATATTTGACGCTGAGTTTCATCCCAACCCTGGGTACGATGATTTTGGGATTGATCGCGGGCCGCTGGCTCCGCGAGGCCGCGCCGCAAATCCCCTTGAAAAAGTTCCTGGTGGCGGGCGTAGCAGGAATTGCCCTGGGCTTTTTCTTCCACTTCACGCATATCTGCCCCATCGTGAAACGAATTTGGACGCCGAGCTGGACGCTTTTCAGCGGCGGAATGTGCTTCCTGATATTGGCGGCGTTCTGTTGGGTCATCGAGATGAAGCGCCAGAAAGGCTGGGCGTTTCCCCTGGTGATTATCGGTATGAATTCCATCGCCGCTTATTGTGTCGCCCACTTCATGGAAAATTTCCTCATCACTACTTTCCGCATTCACCTGGGCCCGCACTTCTTCGAATTTCTCGGAACCGGCCTCCAGCCGCTCATGGAAGGCATCGCCGTGCTCTCCTGCTACTGGCTGGTGCTTTTCTGGATGTACCGGCGGAAGATTTTCCTGAAAATCTGAATGGACTGGCAACCGGGCAGGTTTTGTGGCGCAGAGAAATGCCAAAAGCGCGTATCTTTGCGTTACGGCTTGCACTTCCCACTTGCCACTTCCCTTAACAAGATTTTTGTGGGACTATTTAAATTTGTGGGATCATCCTCTGGTCTGTCCATCAAATGAGTATCAGCACGGCTCGCCGAGGGGGCGAGGGAGAAGTCGCGCTTGGCCTCTGTAAAAAACCTGACCATCAAAGAGGTATTTGAACTCGTCCGCCCGGAACTTGCGCGCGTGGAGGAGGAGTTCGGCGTGCAGACCTCTATGGGCATTCGTCCCATCGCGGAGATCGGCCAATACCTTCAGGAGGGCGGAGGAAAGCGCTTGCGCCCGGCGTTGGTATTGTTGGCCTCCCGGATGTGCGGCTACGAGGGCATGGCTTCCATCCGTCTGGGCGCGGTGGTGGAGATGATCCACACGGCCACGCTGGTGCACGACGATGTGATTGACCAGGCGGACACGCGCCGCGGGCGGCCCTCCACGAATTCCCGCTGGGGAAATCCCATGAGCGTGCTGGCCGGCGACTGGCTCTACATGCAGGCCTTCAACATTGCCCTCGGCGAGCGTAACTTTCGAATTCTCGACGTGCTGATTCGTCTCACTCAGGTGATGGTGGAAGGCGAGTTGCTCCAACTGACCTGTTCCCGCAAGCCCGATGTCTCCGAAGAGTCCTATCTCGAGCTGACCTATCGCAAAACCGCCTGCTTGTTTTCCGCGTGCCTGCGGCTCGGAGCGCTGCTCGGCGGCAAAACCGAAGAAGAGGAATCGCGGCTGGGTCTCTATGGAATTAACCTGGGGATGGCTTTCCAACTCATCGACGACGTTTTGGACTTCACGTCCTCCGAAGAGGTATTAGGCAAGCCCATTGGGAATGACGTGCGCGAGGGTAAAGTGACGTTGCCCTTGATCTACCTTCTTCAGAGGTGCACTCCGGCGGAAGCCCGCAAGGTATCCGATATTCTCGAAGAGGGGGGATTTCTATCCGCGCGTTTTGCCGAAATCCTCGACCTGATTGACCATTACGGCACGCTTCAAGCGGCGCGCGAGAAGGCCCAGGATTATTCGGACAAAGCCCGAGGCTTTCTGGAGGGCTTCCCCAACTCACCTTTCAAGGACGCGCTGAACTCTCTGCCGGATTTTATTCTGGAACGGGAATCTTAAGCCGGATTTCCCACCCTGCCTATCCCGCATGAAACATCGCCATGAAACCGAGATCAAGCTGGCGGTGCGGGATGCCAAGGAAATCCGCTGGCGGCTGACGGAATTGGGATTCCGGACGGTGCTGGCCCGCCATTTTGAGAGTAATTACCTCTTCGACTTTCCGGATCAGCGGCTGCGGAAAGCGCGCTGCCTGATTCGCGTGCGGCTCGCCGGGGATCGGGGCTTGCTGACCTACAAGGGCTCGCCGGTGAGCTCCCACGATTATAAGATTCGCCGCGAGATTGAAACCCACGTAGAAGACGGCCACCAGATGGGTGAGATTCTTCTCCACTTGGGCTTGCGGCAGGTTTTCTGTTACGAGAAATTTCGCACCATTTACGCGCCGCGGGGGAAACGCGACGTGGATGAGGCGCCGCATGTGGTGTTTGACGAAACGCCCATCGGCAACTATCTGGAACTCGAAGGCCCGCAGCGCTGGATCGACGAGGTGGCGCGCCAACTGGGTTTTTCCCGGCGAGATTACATTACCGAAAGCTACGCCACGCTTTATAGGAAGAAGTGTCAAGCGGAGGGAAAGACTCCCAAGAATATGATTTTCCCTATACGCGAATCGTGATTGGGGACGAATTCGTGATTGGGTTCTTTCCCCGAGTGGGCTATAATGCGCTTAGGGTTTTGGTCCGTCTGATGAGGGACGGAGAAGGAGAGGAAACATGGAAGGGTTATTGTCACCAACTCATCTGGTATTCATTCTGCTGATTGTGCTCATCCTGTTCGGGCCCGGCAAGCTGCCGGAGCTGGGAAAGGGTTTGGGGAAGGGTATCCGCGAATTCAAGGATGCGATGCGCGGCGGGATGGATGGCACCTCCGATAAGAAGTAGGTAGGTGCGCCAACCCGGAAGGAGAATAACGCATGGAAGGGTTGCTCAGCCCGACACACCTGATCTTTATTCTGTTGATCGTCCTGATTTTGTTCGGCCCCGGCAAGTTGCCCGAACTGGGTAAGGGGCTGGGCAAGGGCATTCGCGAATTCAAGAGTGCCATGCGCGGCGAAATGGATGGCTCTTCCGGCGAGAAACCGAAGGAAGAAGCGAAAAAGGCGGAAGAAGAAAAGAAGCCGGAGGAAGTAAAGAAGTCGTAAGCATCCCCCCTTTGCTGAGCTGCGCCACAGATGTTCCACATCTTTTAATTTAGCTTCCCAGGACGCGGTCAAATGTCACAGGACCAAAGGGAATTCCCGCCGGTCCCTTCGGGGCAAACCTCGCGCCGCCGATTCCTCCAGGTGGTCGCTGCCACTTCCGGACCCGCACTCAGCCTGTCTCAACTGGGCATCGCGGATTCGACGTCGCGGCGCATCCTGGCGATTGCGGGAACGTACAGCTCCCCGCAGGGGCCGGAAGGATCACCGGGGCGCGGGCAGGGGATTTACGTTTTTGAGATGGATCCCGCAAGCGGCGCCCTGAGCCAGCGTGAGATTATCCCCAACGATTCGAACCCCTCTTGGCTGGCGCTCCACCCGGCGGGCACACACCTCTATTCGGCAAACGAAATCACCAATTATGGTGAGGCAAATTCCGGTTCGGTCAGCGCCTATGCCGTCGACCGCGCCAACGGCCGCCTGACCTTGCTCAACACGGTGAGCTCGGAAGGCGCCGGACCGGCCCATCTGAGCGTTCACCCCTCGGGAAAATATGTGCTGGTGGCGAACTACGCGGGAGGGACCGTTGCCGTGCTTCCTATCCGGGTGAGCGGCGAACTGCTTCCCGCTTCCGATGTGGTGCATCATCAAGGCATGGTTGGTCCCCGGCATGCCCAGAGTGCACCGCCGGGCAGTTTTGCCATCAGCGGGCACGATAAGCCTCACGCTCACATGGTCCAGGCCGATCCGGCCGGACGCTTTGTGCTGGCCAGCGACCTGGGGCTCGACAAGATCATGATTTACAAATTCGATCTGGAGCGCGGCAAACTCACTCCCAACGATCCTGCCTTTGTTCCGTTTCCTCCGGGCGATGGCCCCCGCCACTTCGTTTTTCATCCCAATGGTCGATGGTTTTACTCCTTGCAAGAGGAAGGCTCAACACTTGTGGCGTTCGATTACGACGCAGGCCGAGGGAGTTTGAAGGAAAAGCAAAGCCTCTCCAGCCTGCCGCGGGGCTTTGCTGGCACCAATTTCACCTCCGAAATCATGATTTCCGCGGATGGCAAGTTCCTGTACGCCGCGAACCGGCTCCATGACAGCATCGCGTGGTTTTCCATCGGCGCGCAGGGTACTTTGACTTTTGCCGGCGAAGAATGGACTCGCGGCGATTATCCTCGGAGTTTCAATATCGATCCCAAAGGAAATTTTCTCTATTGCTGCAATCAGCGCGCCGATGCCATCACCACTTTCCGCGTCAACCGGCAGACGGGAGCGCTGATGTTTGCAGGGCTCTATACACCCGTCGGCACACCCGCGAGTATTGTCTTCCTGACTTAGTGAGGATATTGTGACAGTTGTTCGCTTGTAGCGGCGCTCTATGAGCGTCGCGCGGCGGTCGTAGACCGCCGCTACAATCGGCACACCTGCCAACATCGTCTTTCTCGCGTGAGCCTTTTGTAGGGAAGACACCTGACACTGCTCAGATGATATTGCGATTTATGATATTCGGGCTTAAGATGTCGTCAGATTCCGACCCGTGGGGGTGCTTATGAAAGTAGAAGACTTAATCCACTCTCGCAGCGAGATCTTTTTCATTACCGAGAACCAAACTGTACATGACGCAGCTCGCTATCTGCGCGAAAAGCAGGTGCGCTCCGTGGGTGTGCTCACACCCGGCGGAATGCTGGTTGGAGTGGTATCGCAAAGCGATATTTCGGACAAGGTCGCGGCGGAGAACAAATGTCCGGCCTGGATGCGAGTATCGGAGATCATGACATCGCACCCGATTATCGTTCCTCCCAGCGCCCACTTGGACGAATGCGTGCGCTTGATGGAAAAACACGGCATCTATCATCTCCCTGTGGTCGATGAAACTGAAACCTACCGCGGCATGATTTCCGCCCAGGATTTGCTGAGGCTTATCGCCTCCGATGAAAAGGCGCGGGCCGATATGCTGGAATCATTCCTCTTTTTGGGTCGCTGACGCCATCGATGGCTCAGAATAAGATTCCGCCGATGATGAGCGCCCGGCCGATGACTTGCCCCGAATGCGGGGCTGCGGTGAGTGTGGAGGATGTGCGCGTCGGGCGATGTCCGCGGTGCCCGACCAAGATTCGAATCCCGCATAAGTTTAAGATGAAAGTGAGGGTGGCGATGATTCCCACCATCCTCCTGATTGTTGCCTACGGAATGATTATCCTGCCTTCTGGTTCGCACAGTGATGCCTTCGTCCTCCTGTGCTATGTGGGGACGGCGATTTGCGGGTTTGTCTGGATGATCCTGGTTTCGAGTCTTGCCTATTGGTTGACTCCGCCCAAGATTGAGCGGGATGTCAGGGACGTGGTCAAACTCAATCTTTTATGAGAATTTGGGACAATAATGCGGACGCTATTCGACGGTGTTCGTGTGCATTTATTCACAATTCCGATATCGAAAGAATGATATTGAAGAACGTTGACGTGATCTTTCGCCTGTGGTAGACTGGGTTGTGTTGAACCGATGACCACAGATCTCTATTTCGCGAGGAGCAGCGCCCTGGCGCAGATGTGTTGCTGTATGCCATCCGCCGGCGGTGTTTTGTCCTCAGGGAATAGGGATTCGTAACACCACAAATACATTTACATTCAAACCTGAGACGCCCGCTGACGGAAGCAGCCGCAGCGGGCGTTTTTGCTTTTAGGGCAACTTCGTGAAGCAAAGAGCAAGCTGCACCGCGGGGGCCGTTGGACCGGAAAGGCGAGCAGTACCGGAATGTTGATTACACTCATAGGATTTATCACCGGAACGCTGATCGGATTGACGGGCACAGGAGGCGGGCAAGCTGCAACGTCATTGAAGAGTGCGTATGGCTCAGGTCTTGAATTCATGAGGAGGGATAAAATATGGATGGTGAGAATTCGTCTTTCGTTGAAACGCAGCGTGGGAATTTCTTGCGCCTGCTCCTTATCATGGGCCTAATGCTGATAGGCCTTCGAAGTGCTCGGGGACAGCAAACCGGAGCAATAAACGGGACGGTGGTCGACCCGACGAGCGCGGCCATCCCGGGCGCTGAAGTGGTCTTGACTAACGTAGGAACGGGCGCCACGCGACATATGGTTTCGTCCCCACAAGGCTACTTTAACTTTACCGATCTCCCTGCGGCCCACTATAGCCTTCAAGTAACCGCCCGAGGGTTTGAGACCCTCAAGATGAGTGATCTCCCCTTGAACGTGGGGCAGCAAATGACCGTCCAGCCTGTCCTCCAATTGGGCAGGACCACGCAGACGGTGAGTGTCACCAGCGCACCACCGCCGGTGGCTACTTCGACGGCGGCCATTGAACAGACGGTTCAGTCCAGCCAGCTCGTTAACCTGCCGCTCAACGGCCGGAACCCGGTGCAGTTGCTGGGCCTGACTCCCGGAGTGATTGCCCAAGGGAGTGGCGGACAGTTTGGAATGACTCAACTCCAGTTCAGTGCGCCGGGCACCAGGACCAACGATTTCAACTACAGCTTGGATGGGGGTACGAACAACGATACGTTTTATGACCTCGCCGACTCCTTTCCCAATCCGGACGCGTTGCAGGAATTTACAGTAGACACGCGGGGGATTAGCGCGACGCTGGGCCGTGGCTCTACCGAAGTCGAGGCTCAAACCAAGTCGGGCACGAACCAGATTCACGGCAGCGCATTTGAATTTGTGCGCAACTATGATATGGATTCGCGCTCTTTTTTCTCGGCCACCGTTCCCGTCTTTAAGCGCAACCAGTTTGGTGCAACGGTGGGTGGCCCCATCAAAAAGAACAAGCTCTTCTTCTTTGCTGCTTATCAAGGAACCCGGCAGATCGGCAATCCCTCAGTGACGGAATATGAAACTCTGACCACCCAAGAGCGGGAAGGGAACTTTTCCGCCTTGTCCACAGCCTTGTCGGATCCGCTCGGGGGGGAGTTCACAGGCAATATCATCCCCCCGGGGCAAATCGCCACATTCTCCGCAAACTATATCCAGAAGTTGTTGCCCCCGCCGAACGACCCTACGGGGAACTACTACATCTTTTCCCCCGTCAACAATCTTGATCAGAATCAACTGGTGGGTCACGTGGATTACAACCGCGGGACAAGGGACCGGATATCGTTCCTCTACTTCCTGGACAACATTCCAGCGGTTCAGACGCGGACGACGGCAGTCAGCAACGGAGAGGCTTCAATTCTCCCTACCCGGCACCAAAACTGGACTCTTCGCTATACGCACACTTTCTCCCCCACCTTGTTGAATGAGTTCCATGTGACCTACAATCGCGATGCGTTCGGCGTTGCCGACATCGGCAATTTCCCGTTTTTCGACCAACTCGGCCTGAACATCAATACGGGTGATCAGCTTACGGCTTACGGTCTCACGGGCCAGTCCCACATGTCGGTCTCAGGTTTTTGGTCGGACACGGATGCGGCTCCCACCCGCGATCGCATCCCCAACAGCGAAATCGGAGATATGATGTCCTGGGTACACGGGGCTCATACCCTGCGCTTTGGGGCGCAAGTATATCGAAACCGGGTCAATGAGCTTCAGAACTATCTCACGGATGGTTCCTTGAGCTTCAACGGGTTTGAATCCGGCAACGCCGGCGCCGATTTTATGCTGGGATATACTTCCCAGTTCGAGCAGGAAGAACCGACAATCAGCCGCCTCCGCCAGAACCTCGCGAGCTTCTATGCTCAGGACGACTATCGAGTGACCCGGCGATTGACGATGAACTTGGGCCTGCGGTGGGATCCCACCTCCAACTGGAGCTCTGAAAACTTGGCGTTGTCCAGCTTTATTCCGGGAGCACAGTCCACACTGTTTCCTCTTGCCTTCCCCGGTATGCTCTATCCCGGAGATAACGGCTTCCCGAAGAACATTGTGGGGACGCGATATGATAATCTCGCGCCTCGCCTGGGAGTTGCCTGGGATGTGTTCGGAAACGGGAAGACTTCCCTGCGGTCGAGCTTTGCGACGTTCTTCGTTCCGAATACGGACGGCATCAATATGAACCGTTTCTGCAATGTGCCGCCCTTTGACTTCAACATTAACGTCTATAATGTTAGCTTCAGCAACATATGGAATGGCGCGCCTTTTAACGGGGTGGATCCCTTCCCGTTCCCCTCTCCTGGGAATCTCGCCCTCCTGAAGGAGATCCCCTTCCCAGCAACCGTCGCAACGACCTCCTTGATGCTGCCCTTCAAAACACCCGCGAATCAGGAATGGAGCTTGTCGGTGCAACAGGCGATCGGCGTGAACTCTAGCCTTGAGGTCGCTTATATCGGTTCATCTGCCGCCGATGAATTCACATCTCTCGACGGCAACCCTGCGGTCTACTCGCCTACGGCAACGACGGGGAATATTCAGAGTCGGCGGCTTGACCCGCTCATCGGCCCCATTGAGGCTGATGGCAACGCCTTAAGTGCAAATTACAACGCGCTGGAGGTTACCTTCAGAAAAAGATACTCCCAACATGTCATGCTGCTAACCACGTACACGTGGTCAAAAGCCTTTGGGATTACTGCTCCGACGGGGGAGGGGGGACTGGGGACGCGAGACCCATTCGATCGGGAACTTGACTATGGCCTGCTCAACTTCAACTATACGGACAATTGGGTGACTTCGTTTATTTGGGACGTGCCTTTTGGAGAGCGCTCGTCTTCACGCCTCGTCCGGAGGGCGCTCGCTGGTTGGCAGGTCAACGCGATTAATACCGTCTATAGCGGGGAACCCCTCACGGTTCTTTCCGGAAAGGACCCGCTGCTGAACGGCGACAACCTGGAGACTGCTAATCTCGTAGGAAACCCTATTATTTCCGGCAGCCGCTCGAAAGCTGCTCAAATTGCCGAATGGTTCAATACGGCGGCATTTGCCCAACCGGCGACGGGAACTTTTGGAACTGCTGGCGATAGTATCTTTACTGGACCGGGTTATTGGGATACAGATTTTGGACTCTACAAGGTTGTTAAACTCCGGGAGGGCATCAAATTGCAGATTCGTGGTCAGTTTTATAACGTACTCAACCACGCTTCGCTCGGCAATCCCAACACAACTTTGTCAAACGGGTCATTCGGCAAAATTACATCGACGAGCACGCCTCGGGTGGTTGAACTGGGGGCGCACCTGGAGTTCTGACAGGCTGGAGATCCATTTTCTATACGGAACGACATAAGTTGCGTATTTGGCTGTAGCGGCGCGGTCTATGACCGCCGGTCGGCGCTCGCCCTGCGACCCAAAGCCGTCTTCGGGCGACGGGTCGTAGAGCGCCGCTGCAATTTATGTCGCTCTGTATAACATATTTCTGTGTTCCGCAGGGCTTGGGGAATAGATCGCTTTGTGCTATACGTAAAAATTGTCCGAATGGGGCTTCTTCTGGCGCTTGATTAAAGGGAGGGCGATCCCCGTGCCTTGCGACTCAAGGGAATTCCTACAACTCTCCGGATTGCGGCTCTCAAGTTTTCCCGGTTGCAGCCATTGGCGGAGAAGAACGTCCAACAAGTATTTATTGAATTTGTGCGCGGTGGCATTGGCCCTTTCAGTGCCGACAGTGGCATTGCCAGGCAAAGATTCTGCAAAACTGGAACTAACGACCACGGCATTTCGCCCAGGCGGCGCGATTCCCGTGCAATTTACGTGTAGTGGTGAGAATATCTCGCCGACACTATCGTGGAGCCAGCCCCCCGCCGGCACTCAGAGCTTTGCGCTGATCGTGGATGACCCGGACGCACCGGCGGGAACGTGGGTCCACTGGGTTGTATATGACCTTCCGGCCTCGGCTCGGCAATTGCCGGAGCATGTGGCGCCGGGAGAGAAAATTTCCGGCAGAGGTGAACAGGGCATTAACGATTTTTCCAAGCGCGATTACGGCGGCCCATGTCCTCCGCCCGGCAAACCTCACCGATATTTCTTTAGGCTTTATGCTTTGGATGTATTCCTTAACCTTCATAGTCCTGCTCGCCGTCAGGAGGTAGACTCAGCGATGAAGGGTCATATCCTTGCCCAGGCAGAATTAATGGGCACATTCAGGCGATGAGTGAAAATTAAACAGGAGGACATTTGAAACCGTGAGTGAGGAACCCGAATCCGTGGCGTCCGCGACCGCCCCCAACGCGACGCCCGTCAAGCATGAGGATGATGCCATATACCAGGAAGGCAGGTTGGTGGCGCGAGTCATCGACCCCCAAATCCGATCTGACGCACAGGAGATCCATTTCGCCGAGGTCAATCAAAGCGACGAACTCATGCTGCCGGAGGAGTGTGAATTCCAAAAGTACCGGCTGATGATTCAGCGCATTGAGTATGCTTCCCGCATCGACAAGAATGCACCGGAAAA
>JASHTO010000739.1 GCA_030040515.1 Terriglobia bacterium | reverse complement strand
TCGTTCCCTCGACTGTCGGCGGCAAAGTGGTGGCGGTGAACCGCCTTCTGCGAAAACAGCCCGCACTGCTCAATTCCGATCCCTATCGCCATGGGTGGGTCTGCCGCCTCAGCGCGAATCCCTCCGCTGCGAGCCCGCGCCTTACTCGCTCGGGCGATCACGCAAGCCGGTGGCTGGAACACGAATTCACCCGGCTGGGCGAATTCCTCCTGCCCAGAATCCCTGTCACGTTGCCGCTCGGGGCAACCAGCCAGGACGGTGGTCTTCCTGCTCGAGGCTGCCTGGGCGAACTCCCCAAATCGGCGTGGAGGGAATTTGCGACAGAATTCCTGAGGTGGCAGTAATGCCGACGCTTTGTCCCAATCACCGGGCATCGCGCGACTTTCACCACATGTTCAGCCTCGTGAGGCTTGCACGCCACGAATCTCAGACCAAATGGACCTTTTTCGGCACCATTTGTTCAATATCTTGGCAAATGGCGTGCTCTTCGATTTGATGCGTTGGATTTTCTCAATGACAAGAAGTCCAACACGCCGTTCGATGGAAAGGTCAGGAATATGAGCAAAGCAATTCTTGTTGACACCACCCGCTGCATCGGTTGCGGAGCCTGCGCTACCGCCTGCAAGGTTGTAAACCATCTTCCCCTTGATGACCCAAGCGCTGCCCGCGACCTGCCCACGAAGCTTTTGAGCGATGACGATCTGGTTGCCTTCGCTCAAAGTCATGGAGAGGTAGGGGGCAAGCTGTCCGCGGATATGCTAAGTGTCGTCCAGACCCACGGCAACGTCTTCGTCCGACGATTCTGCATGCATTGCCAGCAACCCACCTGCGCGTCCGTTTGCCCGGTGGGGGCACTTAAGAAGACCACGGCGGGGCCGGTGGCTTACGATCCTGACAAATGCATGGGCTGCTGGTATTGCATGATGGCATGTCCATTCAGCATCCCGCGCTATGAGTGGAATGCCCTGTTACCCAAGGTGAAGAAGTGCACCATGTGCACGCCTCGACAGGCAAAGGGTCGCGAGCCCGCCTGCACGTTGGTTTGCCCGGTGCAGGCCGGCATCTTCGGCGAACGCGACGATCTGCTGAAAGAGGCCGAAAAGCGGATCCACGATGAACCCACAAAATATTTCCACCGCGTTTACGGCAAGGAGGAGGTGGGAGGCACGTGTGTTCTCTACCTCTCTGCGGTTCCGTTCGAACAACTCGGCTTGCCGTCGAATCTCCCGAACGAGCCGATGCCGTTACTGACCTACCGCGTGCTTTCAGAGATTCCCACTTTGGTACCCCTCGGCGCATTGTTGCTCGGCGGAATCTGGTGGATTACCAATCGGCGGGAAGAGGTGGCGAAAACGGAAAGCAAAACGGAGTAAATCAATGAACTTTTCAAAACTTCCTAAACTCACGTTCTGGCGGGCAGTGCTGGTGCTGATTCTGGCGGCGGGTTTTTATTCCACGGTGCTGCGCTTCACGAAGGGGCTCGGTGCGGCTACAAACCTCTCGGACCAGTTTCCCTGGGGGCTGTGGATTGGCTTTGACGTCCTCTGCGGTGTGGGATTGGCGGCCGGCGGATTCACCCTGGCGGCGATTGTCTACGTCTTTCATATCGAGCGATTCCACCCCATCCTGCGCCCCTCGATCCTGACCGCCTTCCTGGGATATGCGCTGGTGGCCGTGGCGCTGCTCTACGATCTGGGCAAGCCCTACAACATTTGGCACCCCCTCGTGATGTGGAATCCGCACTCCGTGATGTTTGAAGTAGCGTGGTGCGTGATGCTCTACCTGACGGTGCTGGCACTGGAATTTTCCCCCGCCGTCTTCGAACGCTTTCACCTGCGCACCCCGCTGCGGGTGATCAAGGCCAGCACGATTCCCCTGGTTATCACGGGAGTATTGCTTTCCACCTTGCACCAGTCATCTCTGGGCAGCCTCTTCCTGATCGTGCCGGAGAAGCTGCACCCCTATTGGTACTCGCCGCTCCTGCCTTTGTTCTTTTTCATTTCTGCGGTGGGAGTGGGGATGGCAATGGTGATTTTCGAATCCAATTTGAGCTCGCGCGCCTTTAGTCAGGAGATTGAAATGCCCTTGCTGGAGGTGCTGGGCCGCGCCATGGCCGTGGTGCTGGCGTTTTATGGCTTGTTGAGATTTGAGGACCTTTGGAGCCGCGGTGCGCTCGTGCATCTTCGCGAACCTTCCGCGGAAACGGTTCTGTTCGTCCTGGAAATCACTCTGGGACTGCTGATTCCCCTACCCATGCTTCTCTTCCGCAGAATTCGCGAGGACCGCGAGAGCCTGTTCGGCGCCGCCGTACTGGTCATCACGGGCTTTCTTCTGAACCGCCTGAATGTCTCCATCACCGGACTGGTGGCTGCTTCCGGTGCACACTACTTCCCGCGGTGGACGGAGGTGGCCGTGACCCTTTCCATTGTGGGCGTGGGGTTCCTGCTCTTCAGCCTGGCGGTGCGTTATCTCAACGTGATGGAACCCGTAAGGGCCGCGCCCGCACCGGAGAAAATTCCAACCCGTGCCGCTACCTAGGATGAAAGCGCGCGGGTTTCGAGAAGAGACTTGGCGCCGGAACCGAGGATTACAGATGCCCAAGCTGACTCATAGCCTGGCGATCAAGCTGACGGCCTGCGCGGTGGGCGGCGCGGTGCTGCTGCTGAGTCTTTACGGCTATTGGAACCTGCGCCTCTGGCGGCAGTCGCAGCAGGAAATCATCTTCCAAAGCGCCGACCGCATCAACGACGTCATTCGCCGCAGCATTCGCTATTCCATGCTGCGCAACGAGCGTGAAGAGGTCTTTCACATTATCAACACCATCGGACACGAAAACGGCATCAGCCGGATTCGCATTTTCAACCCGCAGGGACAAATCAGTTTCTCCACCGACAACCAGGAAGTCGGCCGCTTTGTCGATAAAAAGGCGGAAGCCTGCTACGCCTGCCACGCCCAGGCTCAGCCGCTTGCCCGGCCCTTGGTCAAGCTTGCCCGGCCCGACCGCATGCGCATCTATACCGCGCGCGACGGCACGCGCGTGCTGGGTTTGATCCTTCCCATTGAGAATGAGCCGGACTGCTCGAACGCTGCCTGCCACGCGCACGCCGCCGGAAATCAGATTCTCGGCGTGCTGGACACCAACCTCTCACTCGCCGCCATGGATCAGGCCGTGGCGCAACATCGGCGGCGACTGGCAATCTTCAGTGTGGCCTCGCTGCTGGCGGTCAGTCTGTTTTCTACGTGGCTCATCTGGCTGACCGTCCATCGTCCTGTGCGACGTCTGCGTGAGGGTACGCGCGCCGTGGCCGCCGGCAACCTGGATTATCAGCTCGCGGAATCGGGAAATGACGAAATCAGCGTCCTGGCCGCTTCCTTCAATCGCATGACCCGCGAGCTGAAAAAAGCGCAGGAGGAAAACCGCCAGTGGACCGATTCCCTCGAACGGCGCGTGGAGGAAAAGACCGAGGAGCTCGATCGCGCTTATCGCATCCTCTCGCAAACGGAAAAAATGGCCTCGCTCGGCAAGCTTGCCGCCGTGGTCGCCCACGAAATCAACAACCCCCTGGCCGGAATTCTTACTTATAGCAAGCTGATCGCGCGTCTCGCGGACAAAGAGTGGAACGGTGGCACACGCGCCAGCGAAGCCAAAGATTATTTGCAGATCATCGAGTCCGAAAGCCGGCGCTGCGGTAGCATTGTTAAAAACCTGCTCACCTTCGCACGCCAGACCCCCATCACTCCTCAGAAGAACGATCTGAACGCCATCATTGAACGCTGCCTGCTGCTGATGGGCCATCAGATGACACTTCAGGGAATTGCATTACAGAAGGGACTCGCGAATTCCCTTCCCCCTCTCTACTGCGACGCCGGACAAGTCCAGCAGGCGCTCTTGGCGATTCTGATGAATGCCGTGGAAGCCATGCCCCTGGGCGGATGCCTGCACGTCGAGAGCTCCTTCGACGCCACACATCGACTGGGCCGTGTGGTGGTGGGCGACGATGGGCCGGGAATTCCGCCGGAAGTCATGCCGCACATCTTCGAGCCTTTCTATACCACCAAGGAAGAAGGCAAAGGCACGGGCTTGGGCCTGGCCATTGCGCTCGGCATCGTGCAGCAACACGGCGGAAATATTGAGGTTCATTCCACGCCGAAGAAAGGAACCACCTTCACCGTCATTCTACCCGAGGAACCACCGGCGACCATCGCCACTGCGGCGTAAGGAAATCGCTTATGAACACGAAGGCCAGTATCTTGATTGTGGACGACGAAAGTGTGGTGCGCGACTCTTTGGGCAAATGGCTCGAAGAGGAAGGCTACAACGTGGACACGGCATCCAGTGCCCACGAGGCTCTGCTCAAGCTTCCTCGCCAGCGTTGGGACCTGGCGCTTCTGGACATCAAGATGCCGGGCATGGACGGTCTGGAACTGCATCGCAAGCTCCGCGAGGTTGACCCGAACCTCATCGTCATCATCATGACCGGCTACGCGGCTGTAGATACAGCAGTGCGCGCGCTCAAGGACGGCGCCTACGACTACATCATGAAGCCGTTCGATCCTGACGACCTTGCGCACTTGGTGGCGAAGGCCCTCGACCACCACCGCACGCGCGCGGAAAACCTGCGCCTGCGCGAAACCCTGGAGGAAGCTCAGGCCGTGGAACTGATCGGCAACAGCACATCCATGCGCCGCGTGCTGGAAAGTATCCACACGGTGGCGCCGAATGACACCAGCGTTCTCATCTTCGGCGAAAGCGGCACGGGCAAGGAACTGGTGGCGCGGGCCATTCACAACTCCAGCCCACGGCGCTTCATGCCCCTGGTGACGATCCATTGCGGGGCGCTGACGGAGACGCTGCTGGAAAGCGAGCTCTTCGGCCACGAGAAGGGCGCATTCACCGGCGCGCAGTACCGCAAGAAGGGCAAGTTTGAAGTGGCTGAGGGCGGCACTGTGTTCCTGGATGAAATTGCCGACATCAGCCTGAAGACCCAAACCGACCTGCTGCGCGTCCTTCAGGAAAAGGAGATCACGCGCGTGGGCGGCAACCAGGCGATCAAAGTCGATTTCCGCGCCATCGCCGCCACGAACCGTGACCTGGCAGCGCTGGTGAAGCAGGGAACCTTCCGTCCCGACCTCTACTACCGGCTGGACGTCTTCCGCATCGACCTGCCGCCGCTGCGCGAGCGCCCGGAGGACATTCCGCTGCTCGCCGATCACTTCCTGCGTAAATACTCGCGCGCGATGAACAAGCGTTTCACGGGAATCAGCCCCGCCTCGCTGGAATTACTGATGAAATATTCCTGGCCCGGCAACGTGCGCGAACTTGAGAACGCCATCGAGCGCGCCATGGTGATCGGGCATGAGCCGGAAATCCAGCCCGGCGATTTCCCTCTTCAACTCTCGGCCCCGCAAGCGCCCAAAACCGGCATGGCCCTTGAAGACGTTGAGCGCGCCCACATTCAGCGCGTGCTGGAAGCGAGCGACTGGAACCAGACGCGCGCCGCCAGAACTCTGGGCATCGACCGCGTCACGCTCTACAACAAGATCAAAAAGTACGGATTCCGCAAAACGGACCGAGTGGCGCAATGAGTCTCATCTCGCTGCTGCCGGTTGGCAAAGTCGACCGGGCGCTGCTGGTGCCGCTCGCTGAAGGTCTCGCGCAGCACCTGCGTGCCGCTTGCAGCATTGAATCCGCAGGGCTGAATGCCGATTTCGCTTTCAATCCCGCGCGAAGGCAATACCACTCGACTGAAATCCTGAAGAAACTTCTCAATGGCCACGCGCCCGAAGCCACCAAGGTGCTGGCGGTGACGGAGCTGGACCTCTACATTCCCGTCCTCACCTTCGTGTTTGGCGAAGCGCATTTGGAAAACGGCTGCGCCGTAGTCTCCACCCATCGCTTGCGCCAGGAATTCTACGGCCTGCCGCCCCATCCCGCCGTGCTCGCCGAACGCCTGCTGAAGGAGGCGCTCCACGAATTGGGCCACACCTACGGCCTGCGCCACTGCTCGGACTATCGATGCGTCATGAGTTCGTCAAACGCCGTCGAACGCATCGATCTGAAGGATGCGGAATTCTGCTCCAACTGCCGGCCCGCCGTGGGTCTTGGCAGGAATTAATAAGTCATTTTGCT
>JASHTO010000738.1 GCA_030040515.1 Terriglobia bacterium | reverse complement strand
AGGACTCCTTCGATGACTCCGTTCGAGTTGATGGAGTAACTCTGCAGCGTTCCTGCGCCGTAGCCGTCTTGAATCGTTCCGGAAGTGGCGGAGGGCTCTGCGGTTTGAGTGATGACCGGTGACCCGGAGGAATTATAGAGCTGCCAGTTGAGCGTCATGGTCTTGGCGCCGTCGGCAAGCCCCGTGACATTGATATTCATCACATTCGCCGAAGGCGAGATCAATTGACCGGAGGAGTTGAACTGCAATGTCCCGGTGGCTACCGTCGCCGGGTTACCTGTCTGACCCACGTCGGCGGCGGGAATGGTGATTTGATAGTCCCAATTGCCGTTTGAGGTTTCATTGAAATTGAAGGTCAGCACATGGCTGTTGCCGAGGGAATCGTAGACGGTGATGGGAGTGCTGAACGTCCCGCCCGCGGCGCCTCCGGTGAGGGTGGTCGAGGCGAACGACCCGTTCGCCATGTCTGCTCCGGTCACAATGGTGTTTCCGCTGGTGCCGGTGGAGAGCGCTTGAAGGGCCAGAGTGTCGCCCGATGCCGTGGCATTCACCGCAGTGCTGGCTACGGTTCCCGTGCTGTAGTTGGTGCCGACGTCGGAAGCGCCATTAATTGCGTCTGCCAGATTGCTGAGCGTATCTGTCGCAGTCGAACCAATCAGGACCTGATCCGCCACGGTAGGAGAGGTGGAGAGCGCGGTTACAAAGGTGTAAGTCGTCGATCCGACGGTGACCGTCTCGTCGTCGTTGGCGTTCCCCGTCAAGGTGAGCGTACCCGTGGCCGCCGTCGGTGCGCCGGTGGCGTCCAGGTTCATATCCAGTTGCACGTTGGCGGTGGGGTTGGGCGGGAAAGTTTCCCCGCTCGAGATTTGGATGGGGGCGAGGGACTTGCTGGTGTCGACCACGCCGTTGACGGCGGGGTAGCCCATCACATAACTCCCGTTGTCGTCCACAAGATAACCGGCCGAGTTCAGTGAGAAATCGCCGGCGCGCGAATAGACTTGCGTGCCGTCGTCATTCAGAACGAAGAGGCCGTTCCCCTGAATGGCCACATCGGTCGGCACGCCCGTCGTGGTAATGCTCCCTTGTGTGAACGGCGAGTCGACGGAACTCATCGAGGCGCCAACACCCAATTGCACCGGGTCGCCTGCTCCGTCCGTACCCAACATCTCATAGAACAGGTCGCTGAAGATGGGTGTGCCCGCCTTGAACGCGGTGGTGTTCAGGTTGGCGAGGTCATTGGCAATTACCGAGAGCGCTTGTTCCTCGGCATCGAGACCGGAAAGCGAAGTAGAAAAAGATCCCATGGTTTTTCCTCCTAAATTAATGAGTCGATAGTATTCGCAGAATCCAAAGTCGTTCCTGCGGGAGCATAATCCTGCACGACCTGGTTGATTTCCGTCACTTGCTCGAGCTGGTTCAGATCCACGAGCTGCGACATGAAAGTTGTAGGATCCATCGGTTGCGTCGGATCCTGATTTTGGATCTCCGCGACCAGAAGATCCATGAAGTCGTCGGGATCCAATCCGTTATTTGAGTTGGAAGAGTTGGTGGACGACGTACTTGTAGTGCTGCTCGTGCTGGACGTCGAATCGAACATTTGCGGAGCGGTAATGACCATAGTTTTTTTCTCCTGCGGCCATGCCTAAGCTCGAATGCTCAGGCCGGTGGCCGGAATGATTAATTCTTCTTCCTCCAGGGAGCCGCTCGATGAAGAGCTGGGTTGCGGCGAGCTGTCCCACGGCAAAGTTTGGCGTTGCATCGATGGATGAGATCCCGATTGAGGGTCCTGCCCCCCGCCTGCGCCCGTTCCTCCTCCGCTGGGGTCCTGGTAAACGGAAAGATTTTCAACGCGCAGGTTTCGGTCGCCCAGCGCCCGCTCGAGCGAAGGCAAACCTGCCGTCAGCAGGGTGTGCGCTTCGGAGCCCTGAACGCGAATCTCCGCTCCCACGGATCCGTCGTGAAGCACGGTGTGAACTTCGAGAGGGCCAAGGGGGCTCGTGCGCAGCTCGACGTGCATTTCCGCGCCCGCGACAGAGTTGTTGAGGGACGCCGATTGCACAATTTTACCCGGGCCACCGTCATAGTTTTGCCATGCGGACAGATTGGCAGGCGGTGGAGTGGGAGTTTGTGGCGTTTGCGGTGTGGATACACCGACATGGGTCGTGGGAACGTTAGGCGACGCAACCATCAGGGGATTCGTGTTCAGACCTGTGGCCGGGTTGACGGAGATAGCGGGAGTGGAAGGTGTGCCCGCCACTGAATTTTCCGTGGGGGCAGACGCATTCTGTTGTCCGGTCTTGGACTGCCCGGTGGCTGGTGAATCTCCCGAACTGGATGCTCCTCCACTTGAATTGGCCGGCGCGGCTCCGCAAGGCTGAGCCACCGCTGCTGGCACAGAGGTTTGTGAAGTATTCCCAGCCGATACCGATGGTGACTTGGATTCGGTTTGTGGGGGTGCCGTCGGTGCCAGCGATGATGAGCTCAGGATTCTCGCGGCTGCTTCTCCGGACGCCATGAATTGTTGCCAGCTTGATTCGGCTGCAACGTTTGCCAAAGCCTGGCTGGAATGGAGGGCTCCCCGTGTCGTGCTGGCCGTTGAATCTCCGGCTTTGGGAGCGGACAGTGATTGGGCTGACGCTCCGGCGGTTCTCGAGGCATCGTTGCTTCGAGTGGGCGCGATCGAAGGATCTGTTCCTGCGCCGGATTTGGACGGCAGAGCAGTTTGCGCCATGTCGCTCCCAGAGCTCTGCATGCTCGTTTCGGCATCGGGGAAATTCTCGAATAATGCTTCGTACTCGGGCAGGCCTGAAGGTCGAGTCGCGGACGCGGCAGCTTGCGGCGTCGGGACTGACGAGTCGGCGATTTGGGACGGTTGGCTGCTGTTAGAAGCCGTGTCATTTGCAATCGGCGCCATTGGGGTGCTCGCTGATGGTGTGACCGCTCGCATCTGTGTAGGATCAAATTGCTCTGTCGGGGAATCCGGCTCGGAAGGATTTGACGATTTCGCCGGTCCCTGAGTAGTAGCTGGCCCATACCCGGAGGTTGGGTTTAGGGATTGAGTTTGTGCGCCCGTGAAGGCTCTCTCGCTGGGCAGGGTCGTCGTTGTGCCGCGAATATTGATGGCCGGAGCGGAATGTGAACTCTGAGCTTGCCCAAAACCGCTAGAGATGGAATCTACTGAAGGACTCGCCGCCCATGTCACCGCATTCGCCGATGGGAAAGACGCCAGCCCGCTTGCAGATCCTGTGGGCTGATTGGAATTCGAGAACTCCTGATAACCCTGGTGCCATGCCGGCGCAAGCGTCCCGCCGACAGACTGGTTTGGCGTGGAGCTGCCCTCCTGGACACGAGGGGGCGCCTGAACGATCCCAGGACTCTCGGGTTGAAGAGAGCGGAAGGCGCGAAAATCTTGCGGCACCACGGGCCCAACTGCGTGCTCTTTAGATTGATTGGCGATCTGGGTGTCTGAATTCGTCGCCGTCGTGGTCAGGGTGCGAGGAGACTGAAAGGAATTAGTTGGGGCCAGCGGAAACTGCGCGGTCGCGAGGACAATCCCGCTGGACTGACCTGCCCCCTGACGCCGTGAGCGTGGGTTGGGCTTTGGCGCGGAGGCGAGGGCCGACTGGCTCTGTCCAATTCCCTTGCCTTGATGCACTGCTGCGGCGCCGGGCGTGGCGATAGTATCCTCGCCCGCAGGAAGGGAGCTTGTTCCTGGAATTGTTCCTGTCTCTTTCGCAGTCGTGCCGGAGCCAGGAGCGCCATCGGTCCCCCAATTCGCCGCCAACTCTTCCGGAATTTCAGGCACGTAAGCGGTAATCGCGGGCGAGTGCGGCGTGAAATTTCCAGAAGAGCTCGGCGAAGGAACCTGCGGGGTTTGACCGTCCGGCGTGATCGTGGAAGTCGTTTGCAGAAGGCTGGCGGCGAAGCAGTTTAGAAGGGCGCTGGCCGCGGAGGCGGGAGCGGCATTGGCCCCATCAGATGCGTCCAATAATCCCGGCGAAGCCGGCATCCCATTCTGCGCAAATCCCTGGCCAGCCTGCGCCCATCCTGAAGCGTTCTCGAATGCCTGGTCGAGGGTTAGCGCGAATGAATTTTCCCCCGCGAACGCGCTGCCCACGATCGTCGAGCCGGATGGTGCCGGCGATGCCCCGCTCACGGATTGGATTTGAATCGTTGCCATAAATAAATAGCCGCGAACCGATATGCATGAGCAGTGCCAATCCACGAACAGAGCGCAGCAAGTTCGCCGCAAAGGCGTAACTCCATGCAATTTAAAGTTTTTGCGGCTCCTGCCGAAGGTTTCGGAGAT
>JASHTO010000737.1 GCA_030040515.1 Terriglobia bacterium | reverse complement strand
TTCGAACACGGGAGTTGAGGTTTTGAACTCCCTGGGCGGCGAAAGGGAGATGCTCGAGTATTTGATGGGAAAATTGCACCCCGGAGATTGCTTTTACGATATCGGAGCCGCCACGGGTTTGTACACGGTCTTTCTTGCGCAGGTGGTCGGGGAGAAAGGAAAGGGCGTTTCCTTTGAGCCGGAACTCGACCCTTACGAACGATTACGCGAGAATTTGAAGCTGAATCGGCTCGGCAACGTGCAGCGGTTTCCCGTGGCACTGGGCGAGCGGGAGGAAACTGCCACCCTGATGGTGGGTGACGTGGCTGGCGCAGCCCGCATCGTCAACGCCGGTGAGGGCAGCGGCGCGCCGCTGCGCGTGGAGCACATCAAGGTGGTTCAGGGTGACCGTTTTATCGAAAGCCGCGGTTTACCATCGCCTCGCGCGCTTAAGATTGATGTGGAAGGGCAAGAGTATGCCGTCCTGCGTGGTTTGAGTCACACCTTGACTCAGCCCTCCTGCCAGGTGGTGGGGTGTGAAATCCACCCGCAGTATTTGCCCAAGAGCGTTGTGCCGGAAGACGTGCTGGCGCTTTTGCGGTCCATGGGCTTCTCGGAAATACGCGTTCATTCGCGTGCGGGCGACCTTCACGCCTGCGCTTCAAAATCCAATTGACGGATCGATGAGCCACGATCGAGTGGTCGATGGCAATACGGGAATACTGCGGCGGGTAAAGCGGTGGTCATCGCCCGCGGTCGCCGATGCCGGATTCACCGCGTGCTGCTCAATTGTCGGGCGATGTAGTCTGCCACGGCTTTCTCGGAAACGGTGGAATCCCACCACTGGCTCGCCTGGGAAGATAGCTCTTGCATTCTCCCCGGGTCGCCGAGCAGGCTCTTCAAAATTCCCGGCAACTCCGACCACCTGCGGAGGATGACGGCGGGGCAGCTCTGAAAGTACCACCTCGCCGGAAGAGCCTCGCTCACCACAATGCAGCCCAGCTTGGCTCCCTCCATCAACCGGTTTGTCTCTTCCATGTTGCCGCGCGGGGCCAGAGCGATTTTGGCGCTCGAGAGCTTTTGCGTGTAAATCTCCGGGCTCAATCTTCCGCTGTTCACGCTTACCATCATGCACTCGATTTTGGAGCCAGGGATTTCCCCCAGCGCGCGCGTCATCAATTTCCGCGTCATGGCCGAGGCGCGCCAGAATCCCATTCGCCCCGAACTCGCCGGCGTACCCGCGAAGAACACGTCCAGGGGCCGCTTCCCGATCGGTGCCGGCTCGACGTCGAGGAGGGAGTGATAGCCCGCCGGAATTTCGTACATCGGCGTCACGGCCCGCCGTGGCGATTCGCGCTGCCACCAGCGCCGAGCTCGGATGACCGAACTGCGCGCGTCACGGACCATGACCCGCCAGGCCAGCGGCAAGGGCATGCGCAATGCCTTGCGGAAAGGCTCGCGGCGAACCCCGCCGTTCTTGAAGATCGCGCGCACGCGGCGCTGGTAGCGTGGCACTTGTTGATACTCGTCGCCAATCAGCAGCACAATCGCGTCCTTCATGACCTCATGGTAAGCGTCGAGGTGCCAGGTGAGCACAAAAGTCAAGCCGCCGTCCGGAAGCAGTGCGTCCACGTGCTGAAGAATTCCCAAGTAATAGCGCACATCGTTGGGCGGCAAATCGCCCGGCAGGTGTCCCCAATGGATTTCCACCGGCGCCGGGTAGTTGTAGAGCCACAGGAAAAAGCGATTGCGCATGGGGGGAATATACATCAGCAGCAGAGTGTGAGGAAGGCGCACCTGCAAGCCCACGCTAATCCGTGATCCTCCGGCCTTGCCGGGGTGGCAGTCTGGATTTGACAGGTCCGGAAATCAGCCATTCGCCCCCATTCATCGTATCGAAAAGACCCCAACTCCCCTCTCCCCTGGGGAGAGGGAAGAGAGGAGAAGGGGTAGGGGTTACTCCGGCGGTCGCGCTAAGGGCGATTCGCCGCGCCCACGTACAGCCCATCGCGAATCGAGTCGGCGATTCCCTGAAACGTCCAGCGCGCGTATCTTCCCACCATCTGAATGTCGCGCGATTCAAGCGCTCGCAATGCGGCGCCGCGCCACTTTGATCCGGGCCACGACCAGGTGTAAGCGACGTCGATCCAGGTGGGGTCGAGCGCTTCCAGGTCTTTCAGGTAACCCCACTGCTGCAACTCGCGCCAGGTGGCACCGGAATAATCCCGAATTTCCTCCGGGGAAGGCTTTTGTCCGCCTGGATAGGCGCGTTCCACGTAGATGCTCACTCGATTCGCGGGCTCGCGCGCCGAGCGAGGCAGGAAGCTAGCGTCCACATTGCTGTAAAACCCCACGCGGTGGAATCCCGCGCGGCTCGAGGGCACGTAGAGCCAGTGGTCGGGCGGGCAACGCTCGCCACGCACTCCGCCGATGTTCAGAACCAGCACGGACGTGTACGGGTCGGGCGGTTCTTCGAGCTTAAGCTCAGTCATTTCGATCATGCGGTTGAGTGGAAGCGTGGAAATCAGGGATTCGAACTTCACTTGACTCCCATCCTGAAAGACCACCGTCTGGTTATTCGCGTCGATGCGCGCCGCGCGCTTGCCATAATGCACGTCGCAGCCGCGCGCCAGACCTTGCGCCAGCGCATTCAGGCCCGCGAGTGGATATAGAAACGTGGTGTTGTATCCCATCGGCGGAGTTGAATCCGATGCGCCGCGAATCACCAGGCCGGCATCGATGGGCGACTTGTAAGGATCTTGCGGCGCGATGCTCTTCCACAGGCCCGCAGTGTAAAGCTCATGGAACGGCCCAAAAAACGCGGTCGTGAGCGTTGGGCCAAAGCTCTGCGTGAGCCATTCCGCCATGGTTTTGAAACTGGCTTTGGGAGAAGTCAGGATTTCCACCAGTGCCTTGCTGCGAAATTCCCGGCCGAAGCAGCGCAGATGGTTCTGAAGCGGATAGGGAACATAAAGGTTTTGTTCGTGGAAGAAGACAGATGAAATTCGTTCGTATTTCTTCGCCGGCGCGAGCCGTTGCATCAGCCGAAGAACCCCAGTGTCGCCGCCGAAGATCCAGTGCCCGCCACCGATTTCGAATCGGTAAGCTTCCCCGTCGCGGGGTGGATGATTGAGGCGGCCCGGTTTGCCCGGACGCAGGTAGTAAGACGAACAGATTCCTCCCGGGGCGGCCTCCGCTTCAAAGACCGGCAGGCCGGAAGCCCAGCCCGCGGCGAGTCCGGTCATGCCGCCGCCCAGGATGGCGAGGGGAACGCGACGAGTTCCGCGTTGGGCGGCGGTTTGCGCGCGCCGCCGCGCCGGTGGGGTCCGTTTCATGCTGGGATTGGAACTAGGGCGCCTTCCGGGCCAGCGGTTCGGCGAGCGGCCCGTACATCTCCGGCCGGCGCGCGGCGATGCGGTCAAATTCCCACTTGCCCGCTTGTCGGACCACGCGATTCCGGTCCGCGGCGGCAGGATCGATTTCGGCGTAGAGGATCGTCTCCTCGGTTTCGCCCGCTTCGGCTAGCTTGGCGCCACCCAAATCCACAATCTGCGAATGGCCGGCAAAGCGGAAGCCGCGTTCTTCTCCCACCCGGTCGCAAGCAATGACGTACAGGTGGTTTTCGGTCGCCCGCACCGGAGGCGTGTGCTGCCAGGAATCCGACCCCATCGGCCAGTTGGTGGGAATGGCCAGGATCTGCGCGCCCTTCAGTTTCAGCACGCGCCCGCTCTCCGGAAAGCTGCAATCGTAGCAGATGCTGATGCCGATTTTCCCGTGCGGAGTCGCGAACACGGGAAACGGCTTGTCGCCCGGCGCCGCGTGCCAATCGATTCCCAGGCAGGGAAGGTGCAGCTTGCGGTAGGTTCCCAAAATGGACTGCGGAGTGATCACCGCCGCGGCGTTGAAGATGCGGTCGCCCGCCCGCTCGAGCATCCCCACCACCACGGTACAATCCAATTTCTTCGCCGCCGCCAAAATTTTCTCCGTGCTGGGGCCGGGAACCTCCTCCACCACGGGCGCGGCTTCCTCGGCGCTGGTGAAGCAGTAGCCGCTCAGCGCACATTCGGGAAAAACCGCCAGCTTCGCCCCGGCGCTCGCCGCCTGCTCCATCCGCTTGAGGATCTGGTCCAGATTGTGCTCCTTGGCGAAAATTTTGACATCCATTTGAACCGCTGCGGCCTTCATGCATACCTCCTGTAGTTGTCGAGCAAATCTATTCTAACAGGATTGGTGAATTTCTGCCGGGGCGGGTTGGTGTCCCAATTTCGGAAACAACTTATTTGACTCATCCCCGGACTGCTTTGTTTGCAGCGAGGGTCCCGAGAGGGGCCTACGATGAATAGCCGTGAACCTGCGGATTCCGGTGGCGAAGAATCACTGAAGGGGTTGACCGTGCGCACAAAGTCGGCCCCTTCAGGGCCGGCCCGTGCCTTTTGCCTTGGCTTCCGTAGGTTTCACCTACGGCGATTCACGGTTTCCCGCTTCGCGGGAGCAGCGGCGGTTCTCTTTCCTGCCCAGGCTAGTCTGGGCGAGTCAATAAGTCATTCCCCAATTTAGGGCGCTACACGGGGCAGAGTCGGACTTTTCGTCCCTCGAGGGCGAATCGCTTCCTCGCCGCAACTTTATTCTTTTTTTTGTGTTTAGACTTGCGAACGGGTCTCCATCTGTATAAGATATGACCCAATCTATACCTTTGGGTAGTACACAACATTCAATCTGGGAGGAAAAATGAAAAGGACCATTATCACTCTGAACGTCGTCTTTGCCGCCCTGGTGTTGGCCATTCAGCTTACTCCACGGATGCAGAGCGTCAATACGTCTACGGCGATCGCGGCTCCAGCCCCGATGGCGCCGGCAGTTGCTCCGCATTGTCCCAATATCCATGGGGCAATCGATAGCCTGCATTCCGCTGAGCAGGAACTGCACGACGCCGGACACGATTTTTGTGGACATAAGGCGGATGCCGAGCATGCCGTCCAAGCCGCGATCAACCAATTGCACCAGGCCGAAGGGTGCGCCAAGTGCCGGTAAGCTAGCAGCAAGCAAGGGACGTCAGCAGATCTGAAAAAGCATTTGAAAATAAGAAGGGGCAGGACGCACGAGATGGTTGTGCGCGCTGCCCCTTTAGCTTTTTCCGCCCCGTCTCCGGTCCAGGTCCCTGGAGCGAAGTGTGAAAGTCTGAGACAGTCTACTCCGTTGGGAGATCCCCAGGCTTTGCCGGGGAGGCAGCCGAAGTTCGACAGTTTTAGGAGTCAGCGATTCGCGCGCTTTCATGCAATCGAAATGACCCCTCACCCCAACTCCCCTTCCCCTTTTCCCTCTCCCCCGGGGAGAGGGAAGAGGGGAGAAGGGGTGATAGGGTGAGGGGTTTCTTTGCGGTCAGGCCGCGTTGAGGGGCCAGCCACCGCAAAGCCTCTGGCTTTGCCGGGGGATGATTATCCGGCTATGCCGCGGGTACGAATCTTCGGATCAGCAGAAAGCCGATATAGGAAATGGCGCCGGAAACGGGGATGGTTAAAACCCAGGCTTCCACGATGCTCCGCGCCACCTTCCAGCGGACGGCGCTGAAGCGCTGCACGCTTCCCACACCCATGATTCCACCCGCGATGGTATGCGTTGTCGAGACCGGAATGCCGGCAAACGCCGTGCCCAGCAGGCTGACCGCCGCCGCCGTCTCCGCGCAGAAGCCGCCCACCGGTTTCAGGCGCGTGATTTTCATGCCCATGGTCCTCACGATTCGCCAGCCGCCGGCCGCAGTTCCCAATCCGATGGCGGCGTGGGCCATGAGCACCACCCAAAAGGGAATGTAAAACCTTTTCAGGATTCCCGCTGTGAAGAGCGTTCCGGCGATGATGCCCATGGTTTTTTGTGCGTCGTTGGTGCCATGGCCAAAACTGTAAGCGGCGGCCGAAAAGAGTTGCAGTTTGCGAAAGTGTTTGTCGATGTGCTGGGGCGACCAGGATTGAAAGATCCAATAAACCGCCAGCATCAGCGCCCCGCCGAGAATGAATCCGATGATAGGGGAAAGGATGATAAAGAGGAGAGTTTTGCTCCACCCTGAGGGCAGAATCGCCCCCCAGCCTGCTTTAGCGATGGCCGCCCCTGCGTATCCACCGATGAGGGCGTGAGAAGAACTGACGGGCAGGCCGTAATACCACGTCAAGATGTCCCAAAAAATCGCTCCCCCAAGGCCCGCCAGGATCACGTAAAGATTAACGGCCTCCAGCCGGATCATTCCGGCGCCCATGGTCTTGGCAACGGCGGTTCCGAAAGTGAAGGCGGCGATAAAATTGAAGAACGCCGCCCAAAGAACGGCGACGCGGGGCGAGAGGACCCGCGTGGAAACCACCGTGGCGATGGAATTGGCGGCATCGTGGAAGCCATTCAGAAAATCGAAGCTGAGAGCTACCGCGATGATGACAATGACGAAAGCTGGGGTCATTTTGAAGTTATCATCTTCCGGAAAAGCCGGGGGATCCCTCGACGGATTGGTGAACCATTTTTGGAACGAAAAAGGCGACCCGGCGCGTGGACGGCCTGCTCCATGCCGTTTTCCAAGCGTTCGACTTACCGTTCCATCAAGTTGCTTTCAAAACCACGGATTCCAGAACGACGGCGACGTCCTGTTCGTTGTCGGTGGAGGATTCCAGAACTTCGTAGATCTCCTTCCATTTGATCACTTCGATGGGGTCCGTCGAATCCTCAAACAGGCGGGCGATGCACTCCCCTTTGATGCGGTCCGCTTCCTCTTCGATCAAAGTTAGTTGCTCGCAATACTCGAGCATATTCTGGGGATTATTCAATTGTCCCACGGCGCTCACGATGATCTCGGTTCCGTGCAAAATCACTTTGGCAAGCTGCTGCGCCCCCGGAGTCACTTTCTTGATTTTGTAAGTCAGGAAGCGGGTTGCGGCGGCTTCAATCAGGTCGAGGACGTCGTCCAGCGCCGAGCTGAGCGCGTGGATATCCTCGCGGTCAAAGGGCGTGATGAACGTCCGGTTCAGCTTCCTCATCAGGGAGTGCGTCAGCTCATCACCCTTGTGCTCCAGGAACTTGATGTCGGAGACCTGCTTCTCGACGTCCTGAAAATTCTCAAAGAGCGCCACCAGCATGCGCGCGGCGTTGTGAATGTTGGCCGCCTGCTCGTTGAACAAGCCGTAAAACTTTTCTTCACGCGGTATGAGTTGCATAGGGCATCTTTAAAGATAGAATTTTGAAGCAGCGTATTCTTAACGAAGTACAGGAGAAACGCAAGCGTCTTGCTTCCCTGGCACGGATTTCTCTCAGCCGGACTAAAGTTCGTACAGCTTTGTGCCGATAACCAGTGCGTGAAGGTATTTGAATCCCGAGGTGCTGATCGATGTCGACTCCCGGCGTTACCAACAACATGTTCAGCCAGTTTGAGCAAGTCCAGCAGGAATTCCAGCAGCTTGGCGAGGACCTGACCGCGGGCAATCTTTCCGCCGCGCAGTCGGATTTTGCCAACCTTCAGCAGGATTTCCAGCAAATTGTCTCCACGAACACGACGCAGAACTCCAATCCCATTGCTGAGGCGTTTACTCAGCTTGCCCAGAACCTCCAAACCGGCAACCTGACGGGGGCGCAGCAAGACTATTCCACGATTCAGCAGGATTTCCAGCATGCGGCTTCGCGAGCCCATCATCACCACCAAGATTCCACCGGCGGAGAGCAAAACCAGTTCACGCAATTATTCCAGCAACTGGGGCAGGAACTGCAATCGGGCAACCTGACGGGGGCGCAGACTACCTTCAACTCGTTGCAGCAGTTCATGCAGAATTTTACCGGGCAAGGCAACGGATCGGGCTCAAATTATACTGGCGTATCTGTTAACGCTTGATCAGGGAGCCGCCGAAAGCTCGCTGCATCCGGCGCCGCAGGCGACTTGCGCCCGCATGAGACGGCCACACTGGCACGATACGAGGCTTGGAGTCAATTCACCCTGCCAGTGGCGGTACTGTATGAATTTCGTAGGGGCAGGGCTTGTCCCTGCCCTTCGGCTCGGCAAAGCCGGGAGGGCGCCCGCAAGGGGCGCCCCTACGCTCAGATTTCAATCTGTACCACTGCTCTACCAACCACCCAATTTGGGCGTTCCTCCCTTGAAATGCTAGAATAGCCGTTTCAATCCATAACCCAGGAGGCAGAATGAAAATCGAACCGCTGGAGAAGGAGCACGCGGCGGAGGCTGTTCGTTCCATCTACGAAGGCATTGAGAAGAAATCCGGGCGCGTCAACAACATGCTGAAGGTCATGGCCCACAAGCCGGATGTGCTGGGGCCGTTTCTGGAATTCTACAAGCAGGTCTGGGCGCCGGGCGCTCTGGACCCGAAGATCAAGGAGCTTGCTTACCTGCGCACTTCCCTCATGAACGGCTGCACGTATTGCAGCCGCGCGCACACCGCCTCCGCCAAGAAGCGCGGCGTGACCGACGAACAGGTGCAGGCATTGAAGGAGCCCGGCGGCTCCACGCGCGATATCTTTACCGACACGGAGCGCGCCGCCCTCCAGTTTGCCGAGCAGCTCACAGCATGGCCCGCCGCCATTCAGCCCGCCGACCTTGAAACCCTCGGCAAATTCTTCAACACCGAACAGATTGAGGAACTCGTGCTGGCCGTTTCCACCGCCAATCTCACCAATCGCTTCAACGAGGGGATGAAAGTGCCGGTGGACGTTTAAAGGCCGAAGGGTAAAGGTTAAAAGGTAAAGGGAAGGTGTGAAAATATCGACTCAAAAGAAAAACACCTCACGCCAAGGCGCGAAGCATCGCAAAGCAAACAAAGCATTTCTGTGTTGGGCGACTTTGCGTCTTTGCGTGAGATTGTTTATTTTTTCACATCTTCAGGTCAGTGTTTTTCTCGGAGAACCGGCGCCAACGCTCGGAGGGCTTGGTTCACCCTCCGGCCGTCAGGGAAAACATCCAGCACCGTCGGATCGATCACCACAACGTTTGCTCCCTTTGCGAAGCGCGCCACCGTCGCATCACGTACAGCATGACTGAAATCGTACTCAGGGCGCATGGTGTCACGATCGTTATTACGATTACGTCGGCCACTTTTCTTTTTCATAAGATGCCCTCTCCATTCTGGTCGCTTTCCGGGCGGAAATCAACCGGCGAGTGGGTAGCGGGTCTGTTTGAAATCTCGGCGTAGGGGCACCCCTTGCGGGTGCCCTCCCGGCATTGCCGCAACACGGGCAGGGACAAGCCCTGCCCCTACGAAATTCAAACTGACCCACTACCGGCGCGCATGGTGTTTCGCTGACCATCGAGAATTTGCAATTCGGCTTG
>JASHTO010000736.1 GCA_030040515.1 Terriglobia bacterium | reverse complement strand
CACGACACTGGCGGCGGCCGGCGTGGCGCAGGTGAAAGGCCCGGGTCTGGTCACGGATCTGTCCTCGCCGTTGCCCGGAATGCCTCCTGTTCTCGACCCGCACGATATTTATTCGGTGGACCGCCCCGGCCTTTTGAGCCCTGTGGTGCGAAATTTCCCATCCCGCATCTATGTGCCCAATAGTGAAAGCAACACGGTGGACGTGATCGATCCCGCCACGTACAAAATCATTGAGCATTTCGCCGTGGGCCGTCAGCCTCAGCACGTAACGCCTTCCTACGACCTCAAGACTCTTTGGGTGCTGAATGATCTGGGCGACAGCGTCACCAAAATCGATCCTGCCACAGGAAAGAAGGGTGAAACTCTTCACGTTCTCGACCCCTACAACATGTACAACACGCCGGACGGTAAATACTCGATTGTAGTGGCCGAGGCGCGGCGGAAGCTGGATTTCGTTAATCCCCAAACCATGATGCTGGAGCATGCCCTCTCCGTGCCGTGTCGTGGCGTCGATCATATGGATTTCTCCGCCGACGGCCGCTACCTGATTGCCAGTTGCGAGTTCTCCGGCTCGCTGTTGAAAGTGGATGTCGCGAAGCAAAGCGTCATCGGGGAATTGAAGCTGCCGCACGTGACGACGAAGCCGTCCGCGAAAGACATGGAGCATATGCCCCCCTCCATCCCTCCCGGCTTCGGCGCGCCTCAGGACGTTAAGCTTTCGCCGGACGGCAAAATTTTCTACGTCGCCGATATGACGGCCAACGGCGTTTATGAAATCGATGGTGACGCCTTCAAAATCCTCGGATTCATCCCCACCGGCGACGGCACGCACGGGCTCTACACCAGCCGCGATTCCAAATATCTCTATGTTTCCAACCGGGGCGAAGGCAGCATTTCGGTGCTCGACTTTGCCTCTCGCCGCGTGGTGGCGAAATGGGAGATACCAGGCGGCGGCAGCCCGGATATGGGCGGCGTCTCCGCCGACGGCAAAGTCTTGTGGCTCTCAGGGCGCTATGACTCCGAGGTCTATGCGATCGATACGACCACCGGTAAACTGCTCGCCCGCATTAAGGTTGGAAAACAACCGCACGGCCTCTGCGTGTACCCTCAGCCGGGGCGGTATTCGCTTGGGCATACGGGAATTTTCCGGTAAGTGAGTCTTGTCCTGCGCATTGCCTCACGACTTCCTAATCTATTGGAAGATCCCCCGGCTTTGCCGGGGTGGCAGTCGGGGTTTGACAGGTCCGGGAATCAGCAAGTCGTGGGCTTTAATCGTTTCGAACGGACCCCTCACCCCAACTCCCCTCCCCCTCTTCCCTCTCCCCCGGGGAGAGGGAAGAGGGGAGAAGGGGTGATCGGGTGAGGTGTTTTTCTTTTGAGGAGATATTTTCACACCTAGAGCAAATCGTTGTGCGCGGCGGCTGGGGCCATCATATGCAACTCGATAATGTCCGGCCGGCCCACCTCGATCGGTCTCTCATATCCTCCTCGACAACCGGATCGCCGCTCATAGGGCGCTGGGCCGCCAGGTTAAGCCCAGACGTCGAAAGACCGCTCCTATGAGTCGCCGCGATATGCCCGGCCACATCATGACGGCGCGGCACGCGGCCAGAAAACCCTTCACCGGCCGCCGTTGCCTCCACCAAAGCTTCGCGACGGCAAGGTATATATCGGCTATTTGCCATCGCTCAATACCTCGCAGATCGCTTTGCAAAATTTCCGTGGCTACGCGCAGGGCCGAGGCGTATTCACCCGCCAAACACAAGTTGAGGGTCCAGTGCCGATAGCTCGAGAACACCTCGCGTCGCTGCTCCCGCTCGGATACTCCCAGCTCGGTCAGGAGGGCGGGGGTGATCTTAGCGGCCGAGCTCAATGGATCTGCCTGACCGAGCCGCCGCATCCTTGCGGATGCCTGGGCGGCGAGCTTACAAAGCGTCTGTTGCCGAAGGTGCCGGAGGGAATCCTGATGGGGATGTATTCTATACCGGACCGCCACCTGTTCAATGTTTGCAATATGAAATTGCTCGGCAATCCGCAGCCAGAGGTCGTAGTCATAAGCGACGTTGAACACCGGCCGATATCCGCCCGTGCGTGCGAAGGCTTCCCTGCGAATCAGAACGGTAGGGTGAAACAATGCGCTGTTGGTCAAAAGAGCAGATTGAATTTTGCTGTTTTCGAGGGGATTGCGCGCGGTCTGCAGGGGCTTGCCGCTGGCGTTAATCCACTCGATCGCGCTGCCCAGTACACCCACTTCCGGGTGTTGCTTCATGAAATCTACTCCCCAGCGCAGCCGGTCGGGGAGATACACGTCGTCTGCATCGGCAGCGGCGATATAACTCCCCTTGTCCAAGAAGGCCGGCCTTATTTCGCGCCTCGGGCAGGGAACAATTCTCCATGCGATAGATCTTGATTCTTTCATCTTTCGCAGCATAACTGGATGAAATGCTATAAGAGTTGTCCGTTGAGCCAAAATCGACAATGATGAGCTCGAAATCGTCGAAGGATTGGCCCAGGATGCCTTCAATGGCTTCGGTAAGGAAGCGCTCGACATTGCATGTTGCCATCGCGACGGTAACGACCGGTTGATGGGGCGACCGCTCTGCCGTTTTGGCCGATTCAAATTGACCGCCTGGTGTCATTGATGCGCCTTTCGCAGGGATATCCCGTGCCGGAAATGCATCATCCCTTCCGGGGTCATATTCACGCTGCCGCGGCGCGCCGCTCCCTCAACCAGTCAGCCGGGCTTCTTGCGCAGAAAACTCCACCCCAGGAGTCCCACGGTCGCAACTAACAAGTACGAGGGCTCCCCGTCCCGGGTTACCGGTTCCTCGCGTTGCAATCAGTACAGGTGGGCTTTCTCACGAGGGTTCCTGAAGGTCGGGATCGTAATTCAAATTCGGCCGCAGCCAGCGCTCCACCTGGCCCAGCTCCAGGCCTTTGCGGCGGTGGTAATCCTCCACTTGGTCGCGGTCGATCTTGCCCACGGCAAAGTATTTTGCTTCCGGATGAGAGAAATAAAATCCGCACACCGAAGCCGCCGGCGACATGGCGAAATTTTCCGTCAGGTGAATCCCCGTGTTTTTCTCGGCCGCAAGAATGCGGAAAAGGTCGCGCTTCTCCGTGTGGTCGGGGCAGGCAGGATACCCGGGTGCGGGCCGAATGCCGCGATAGCGCTCGTGAATCAAGTCCTCCATGGTCAAGTTTTCGCCGCGGCCGTAACCCCAGCACTCCCGCGCGCGCTTGTGCATCAATTCGGCCAGCGCTTCCGCCAGGCGGTCCGCCAGCGCTTTGGCCATGATGGAATTGTAGTCGTCATGGTCGCGGTCGAAGCGCTCGAGCAGCGGCTCGATGTTCGCCCCGGCGGTCACGGCGAAGGCGCCCAGATAATCCTGCAGGCCCGTTTCACGCGGCGCGACCAGGTCGGCGAGCGCCCAGTTGTAGTGCCCCTCGGCCTTCTCCATCTGCTGGCGCAAGGTGTGGAAGAACCCCAGCACCGATGAGCGCGAGGTGTCGGAATAGATTTCAATGTCGTCGCCCACGCTCGCGGCGGGGAAAAAGCCCATCACCGCGTTCGCCGTCAAAAGTTTTTCCGAAACGATCCGGTCCAGCAGCCTTCGCGCGTCGTTCAGCAGTTCACGCGCCCTGGCGCCCACCGTGGCGTCGTCAAGAATTTTGGGATACGTTCCGCGCAGCTCCCACGCCTGGAAAAACGGCGACCAATCGATGTAGGGGACGATTTCGCCCAAAGGAAATTCTGAAAACACACGTACACCGGTGAAAGCGGGCCGTGGCGGCCGGTATTGCGCCCAATCCATGGGCGGTTTGCGGCGGCGCGCATCATCCAGCATGAGAAGTTTTTGGGCGGCGGGCTTGTGCGCAGCGCGCAGCTTTTCCTGGTCGCGCAGGTTTTCCTGCTGGAAGGCGGGCCGCGTCTCGGGATTCTTGAGCTGGCTCACAATGCCCACGGCGCGCGACGCGTCCACGACGTGGACCACCGGTTGGCGAAAGTGTGGAGCAATCTTTACCGCCGTGTGCACGCGGCTGGTCGTCGCGCCGCCGATGAGCAGGGGGATATTGAACCCTTCGCGCTCCATTTCCTTGGCCACGTGGACCATTTCGTCAAGCGAAGGAGTGATGAGCCCGCTCAATCCCACCATGTCGGCGTTGGCATCCCGCGCCGTCCGCAGGATTTTCTCGCACGGAACCATCACGCCCAGATCGATGATCTCGTAATTGTTGCAGCCCAGCACCACGCCCACGATGTTTTTGCCGATGTCGTGCACGTCGCCCTTCACTGTGGCCATTACGATGCGGCCTTCGGCGCGGGACCTGGCGCCCGCCTGCTTCTCGGCTTCCATGAAGGGAAG
>JASHTO010000735.1 GCA_030040515.1 Terriglobia bacterium | reverse complement strand
TCCTACGGCTCGCACCCGCACGTGGCCGAGGCGCTGAAGCACGTTCCGCGCGAAAAAGTGACCATCCTGACCAAGTCCGGAGCGCGCGAGCCCGATAAAATGCGCGCCGACGTCGAGCGCTTCCGCCAGGAATTGAACACCGATTACATCGATATCCTGTTGATGCATTGCCTCACCGAGGATAATTGGACCGAGCGCTTCCGTCCCACCATGGACGTGCTCTCCGAGCTGAAGGTGAAGGGCGTCATCCGCGCGCACGGCTGCTCTTGCCACAAGCTCGAGGCTCTGAAACTGGCCTCCCAATCACCCTGGGTGGACGTCATTCTCTCGCGCATCAATCCCATCGGCTCGCATATGGATGCCGACCCTGACACCGTCAAGGCGGTTCTTGCCGACGGACGTGCGAACGGGAAGGGAATCGTCGGCATGAAGATTCTCGGCCAGGGCGACATGCGCACCCGCCAGGATGAAGCGCTGCACTTCGCCCTGAACCTGGGAATCCTCCACGCCATGACCATCGGCGCTGAGAGCGCCAACGAACAGTCCGACTTGATCACCCGAATCGCCCAAGTGAACGCGTGAGAGCCACTTACACCCCCTGGTGAGGGTTTGTGGCACTTCGTGTTAGGGGCGAAAGCGCTGACGATACAGCCCGTGCTCGGCTCAAATCCGGACAACCCGTCTGCGAAAATTCCACATCCTGACTTCCATCTGCCGCCCCGTCAAACACGAGTGCAGAACCGAATTGTAGTATCCTTTCAGTTATGCCAGCCCCGGGAAGAACAGAGGAGAAGGTGAAACCTCCCGCCTCGCAGCATCAAGTCCTGCTGGAGGTCACCGAATCGATTGCCACACACCGCGGTCTTCCCGCTCTGTTTCACGACCTGAAGGAGCGCCTGCCGCGATTGGTGAAATTCGACACGCTTTGGCTGGTTCTGCACGAGCCCCAGCGAAACGTCATGCGCGTGCACATTGTCGAGACGCCTTCGCGCGCCTACGTGGATTTTGTTGAGCGGCCCATCGAAGACGCTCCCAGCGGCTGGGTATGGGAACGCCAGCAGGCGCTGGTGATTCCCGATCTGGAGCAGGAGACGCGATTCCGGGCGGCGTTCAACTCGCTTCGGGAGATCAACGTCAAATCATTTTGCATTCTGCCGCTCACCACGCCGCACCAGCGGCTGGGAGCGATCGGCTTCGGCAGCCAGCAAGCGGGCGCCTACGGCAAGGAGGGAATGGAATTCCTCGAGCTGGTGGCGCGGCAGGTGGCCACGGCGGTGGACAACACACTCGGCCATCAGGCGGCGCAAGCGTTGCGACAGCAGCTCGAGCAGGAGCGCGATCGGCTGAAACTGCTTCTCGACCTGAGCAACAGTGTGGTTTCCAACCTTGACTTGCGGCAATTGTTTCGCGCGATTTCCGCAAGCGTGCGGCGGGTGATGGAAAGCGACTACGCCAGTGTCACATTACCCGAGGAGGGGGGCAAGCTCCTGCGCGTGTATGCGCGCCAATTTTCGGGCGGCGGGGAGGCTTGGGAAGAGGAGATTGTCGTCCCCGCGGCAGGCAGGCCCGCCACGCAAGTTATCGAAACCGGCAAGCCGCTGCTGCTCGACCGCGAGACCATCACCGCCTTTGGACCCCAATTCACGCTTGCGGCGAAGGGATTCAAATCCGTCTGCATCCTTCCCATGATTACTCGCGGAAAGGTTTTGGGAACACTCAACCTCGGCTGCCTGCGCGGGGACGCCTTTTCCGCCGGCGACTTTGAATTCCTCGCCCAGTTGACGGGCCAAATCGCCATCGGCGTGGAGAACGCGCTCAATTTCCAAAAGCTTTCGGAAGCCCGCGAGCGGCTGGCGGAAGAAAGGGATTACCTGATTGAAGAGATTCGCACCGACCACGATTTTGAAGCCATCATCGGCGAAAGCGCGCCGTTCAAGCGGGTGTTGAAGCAGGCCGAGCTTGTGGCTCCCACGGGATCGACGATTCTGATTCTCGGAGAGACCGGCACGGGCAAGGAAGTTCTGGCGCGCGCCATTCATAACATCAGCCCCCGGCAGGAGCGCACGTTCGTGAGCGTGAACTGCGCCGCCATCCCCATGGGCCTGCTCGAAAGTGAGCTGTTTGGCCACGAGAAAGGCGCGTTTACCGGCGCCATCGCGCAGAAGATCGGCCGCTTCGAATTGGCGCATCAGGGAACGCTTTTTCTCGACGAAGTCGGCGATATTCCGCTGGAGTTACAGCCAAAACTCCTGCGTGTTTTGCAGGAACAGGAATTCGAGCGCCTGGGCAGCACGCGCACGCTGCACGTTGACGCGCGCGTCATCGCCGCCACCAGCCGCGACCTGGCGCAGATGGTGGAAAACTCAGAATTCCGCAGCGATCTCTACTACCGCTTGAACATTTTCCCGATTCTGGTGCCGCCTCTGCGCGAAAGAACTGTGGATATTCCGCTACTGGCCGCGCATTTTACGGACAAGTACGGACGCCGGATGGACAAGCGCATTCTCAATATCCCTGCGGAAACCATGGACGCCCTGAAACGCTACCCTTGGCCGGGCAATGTGCGGGAGTTGCAAAACTTCATTGAGCGGGCAGCGATTCTGACCTCGGGTTCAACCCTTCAGGCTCCGCTTGCGGAATTAAAGCAGGCTGGCCGGGAAACCCCGCGCCGTCCACGCACGCTGAAGGACTCCGAACGCGAGCAGATCATGCGCGCCCTGCGCGAGTCGAGGGGTGTGTTGGGCGGGCCGGGTGGGGCGGCAGAGCGCCTGGGGCTCAAACGCACCACGCTGTTTTACAAAATGCGGAAATTGAACATTAACAGGCCGGCGCAATGACGAAAATGCGTCAAGCGTCAATATTTTGACGTCAAAATGACCATAGATTCTTCAACAACCCTTCCTATTGAATCGATTAAAGATAGTAAGCCTTGTGTCTTCATTGACTTATTAAGATAAAAAAAATTGGTAACAATTGGAACCTGACATGCCTACTTTTCCACCGGAAAGCAAGCTGAATGTTTGTCGTTTAGGTGGAGGAGCGCTCGAAATGCAGTTTTTCCACCGCTGCCTTCTAAGCGTTCGGTATTGCTAATCCGCTGGGAGATCCCCCGGCTTTGCCGGGGTGGCAATCGGGGTTTGACAGGTCCGGGAATCAGCAAGTCGTGGGCTTTAATCGTTTCGAACGGACCCCTCACCCCAACTCCCCTCCCCCTCTTCCCTCTCCCCTGGGGAGAGGGAAGAGGGGGAGGGGAGTTGGGGTGAGGGGTTTCTTTCTGGGGATGGCGGTCAGACCCCTTTGAGGGGCCAGCCACCGCAAAGCCTCCGGCTTTGCCGGAGGATGATTACTCATCCGCCGGCTGTGGGCCAACAGGACGCGGCCGGCGGAGCAATTCAGTTTCTGAATTTTCAACCATGTGGATTGTCCGTTTAGCCCTGCGCCGGCCGTATACGTTTATTGTGATGGCGATTGTCATCATGATTTTAGGCGGCCTCGCCATTCTTCGTACCCCCAAAGACATTTTCCCCAACATCAACATCCCCGTGGTCAGCGTTCTCTGGAACTATGCCGGCCTTTCACCGGAGCAGATGGCCCAGCGCATCACCGTGATTAACGAACGCTCGATGACGCTGACGGTGAATGACATCGAGCACATTGAGTCCGAGTCACTGAGCGGCGAATCGGTAATCAAGATCTTCTTTCAACCCGGCGCCAGCATCAGCACCGCCCTGAGCCAGGTCACGGCGATCAGCCAGACTCAGCTCCGGCAATTACCGCCCGGCACCACGCCTCCGCTCATCATTCAATACAGCGCGTCCACGGTGCCGATTCTGCAAATCGGACTCTCCGGGCGAGGGCTTTCCGAGCAGCAGTTGTTCGACCTGGGAGCAAATTTCATCCGCGTGCAACTTGCGGATGTGGAAGGCGCCGCCATCCCGTGGCCTTATGGCGGAAAGTTGCCCCAGGTTCAGGTGGACCTTGACACGGCGGCGCTGCAAGCCAAGGGCCTCTCCCCCATCGATGTGGTGAACGCGCTGAACGCCCAGAACCTGATTCTTCCCTCCGGAACCTCCAAGATCGGCCAGTACGAATACGACGTGGAGACCAACGGCAGCCCGCTCACCACGGCGGAACTGAACGATCTGCCGATCAAGACTTCCGGCAACACGGTGATTTACATTCACGACGTGGCGCACGTGCGTAACGGCTTCCCGCCCCAGACCAACATTGTGCGTGTGGATGGCCAGCGCGCGGCGTTGTTGACGGCGATGAAGACGGGCAACTCCTCGACGCTCGACATCATTTCGGAAATCAAGGACGAACTGCCCCGCATTGTGAAGGGATTGCCCCCGCAACTCCAGACCCATTTCCTGAATGACCAGTCGATTTTCGTAAGAGCCGCCATCCGGGGTGTCATCCGGGAAGGCCTCATTGCCGGCATCCTGACAGCGGCCATGATTCTGCTGTTTCTGGGAAGCTGGCGCAGCACCTTCATTATTGCCGTGTCGATTCCGCTCTCCGTTTTGACCTCGCTCGTCGTGCTCAGCTCGCTGGGCGAAACCATCAACATCATGACCCTGGGTGGATTCGCGCTGGCGGTGGGAATTCTGGTGGACGATGCCACGGTGGAAATCGAGAACATCAACCGCAACATCGCCATGGGCAAGGAAGTCCTGACGGCCATTCTGGACGGCGCGGCGCAGATTGCGGTTCCGGCGTTTGTCTCGACCCTCTCCATCTGCATCGTCTTCGTACCCATGTTTTTCCTCACCGGAGTCGCCCGCCACCTGTTTGTTCCGCTGGCGGAAGCGGTGAGCTTCGCCATGCTGGCGTCCTACCTGCTTTCGCGGACGCTGGTACCCACCATGGCGCACTACCTGTTGCGCGGGCACGAACACGAGGCGGCCAATTTGGAAGCCCAGGCGCAGGCTCATCTGCTGGCCCGCCTGCAACTGAAATTCGAGCACGCCTTCGAGCGCCTGCGCGGCAGATATAGGGGCTGGCTGGGCGCTTGCCTGCACCATCAAGTCTGGTTTGCGCTGGCCGTCCTGGGCGCTGCCGGAGCCTCCTTCCTTTTGCTCCCCTGGATCGGCCAGGACTTTTTCCCCAAGGTTGACAGCGGTCAATTTACCCTGCACCTACGCGCTCCCACCGGCACGCGCATTGAGGATACGGCGAGCCTGTGCGACGCGGTGGAGCGATCCATTCGCCAGGAAATTCCCTCCACGGAGATGGGCAGCATCATTGACAACATCGGAGTGCCCTACAGCAGTGTCAACCTCTCCTACAGCCACTCTGGCCCCATCGGCACTGAGGATGCGGACATCATGGTGGTGCTGAATGAAAATCATCATCCCACGGCGGAATACGTTCGCCGCTTGCGCCTGCGCCTGGCGCGGGAATATCCGGGTGTGACGTTTTACGTCCTCGCTTCGGACATGATCAGCCAGATCCTGAATTTCGGCCTGCCGGCGCCCATCAACGTGCAGGTGGTGGGGAACAACATGACCGCCAACCGGCAATTCGCCGAGAACCTGCTGGCCCGGCTCAAGTACATTTCCGGCGCCGTGGATTTGCACATTCAGGAGCCCTTCAACCTTCCCCGCCTTCAGGTGGATATTGACCGCACGCGGTCCGCGCAGGTGGGCTTCACCCCGCGCGATGTGGCGAGCGACCTGCTGATCTCGCTGAGCGGCAGTTTTCAAACCGCTCCTACCTTCTGGCTCGACCCCCGCACAGGCGTCAGTTACCAGATTGCCGCCCAGACGCCGCAGTACCGCGTCGATTCCCTCCAGGACATCGAGAATATTCCCATCTCGAGCACCACCGGCGCGCCGCCGCAAATCCTCGGTAACCTGGCGTCCATCAGCCGCCAAGCCTCCATGGCCGCAGTCTCGCATTACAACGTTCAGCCCGTGATCAACATTTATGGCTCAGTGCAGGGAAGGGACCTGGGTAGCGTGGCGCGCGATGTCGACCGCATTGTGGACGCGAGCCAGAGCAAGCTGCCGCGCGGCTCCTGGACGACGGTGCGCGGGCAGATTGCCACCATGCGCTCATCCTTCTCCGGCCTGCTGGCCGGTTTGGTGTTTTCCGTGGTGCTGGTTTATCTCCTGGTGGTGGTCAATTTCCAATCGTGGCTCGACCCGCTGATCATCATCTCCGCATTGCCGGCTGCCCTGGCAGGGATTCTCTGGTTTCTTTTTGCCACCCAAACCACGTTTAGCGTTCCGGCCCTGATCGGCTCCATCATGTGTGTGGGCGTGGCCACGTCCAACAGCATTCTGGTGGTGAGTTTCGCCAAGGAGCAGTTGGAAGAAGGCAAACACGCTACAGAAGCGGCGTTGGAGGCCGGGTTCACGCGCTTTCGCCCCGTCATCATGACCGCGCTGGCGATGATTATCGGCATGCTGCCCATGGCGCTGGGTCTGGGTGAGGGCGGAGAACAAAACGCGCCGCTGGGACGGGCGGTCATCGGCGGGCTGCTTTTCGCGACCGTAGCAACTCTGCTTTTTGTTCCCACGGTCTTTAGTTTGATTCACGGAAGGCAAAAGGAGTGAGCCGTCAGCAATAGTACAGATCGAAATTTAAGCGTAGGGGCGCCCCTTGTGGGTGCCCTCGCGGCACTGTCGAGCCGAAGGGCAGGGACAAGCCCTGCCCCTACAAAATTCAAACTGTACCACTGCCGAGCCGTATGACAAAGTCGGGGGATGTCCCAACGGGTGAGGACCCGCAGGGCGCAAAAAGGGGATTCGATGGACGTTAAAGAAGAATTCGACAACGAAACTCAAAGTTCAGAGAGCGGAGACGCACATTTGTCCAGCCAAAATTCCAAGCCGTCTGGAACTGGGAAGGTCGTGGTTGGCCTTTTGATTCTCCTCATAGCCGCCGGTGCTGTAGTCTTCCGCGGAATCTCCACGCGCGTTCGCGCTGCGGCTGAGGTGAAGGCCGATACGAACGATCTCGCCGTGCCCTCGGTTTCGGTCACGCAGCCAAAGCGCGGCGCGCCACAGCAGGAGATCGTCTTGCCTGGAAACGTTCAGGCTTTTATTGACGCCCCTATCTTCGCGCGCACGAATGGTTACCTCAAGCGCTGGTATGTGGATATCGGCGGGCGCGTGAAGCAGGGCCAGCTCTTGGCGGAAATCGACACTCCCGAGGTGGATCAGCAACTTCAGCAGGCGCGGGCGGAGCTGGCTACGGCGCGGGCCAACTACAGTCTGGCGGAAATCACTGCCGCGCGTTACGAGGCCCTGCTGAAGAGCGATTCGGTGGCCAAGCAGGATGTGGACAACGCCAGGGGAGATGCGCAGGCCAAAAAGGCCATGGTGGATTCGGCCTCGGACAATGTGAAACGGCTTGAACAACTGCAATCCTTTGAAAAAGTCTATGCGCCTTTTGACGGCGTGCTGACGGCGCGCAAAACCGATATCGGCCAGCTCATCAATTCCGGAAGTTCCGGCGTGAACAACGAATTGTTCCACGTGGCGGCCGTCAACACCCTGCGCGTTTACGTGAATGTGCCGCAAGCGGATTCTCCCGCGGCCGTGCCTGGCGTTCAGTCCTATCTCACCCTGCCGCAATTTCCCGGCAAGCGCTTTCCCGGCAAACTGGTGCGGACTGCGGACGCCATTGACCAGGCCTCGCGCACTTTGCTGGTGGAGGTGGATGTCGCCAACCCCACGGGAGAAATCCTGCCCGGTGCATACGCGGAGGTTCATCTGAAGCTGCCTTCCGCGGCAACGACCGTGGTGATTCCTGTTACTAGCTTGATCTTTCGCGGGAAGGGATTGCAGGTCGCGGTGGTCCAAGACGGCAAGGCCCATTTGATTCCCATCACGCTGGGCCGCGATTTCGGGACGGAAGTAGAAGTGGTCTCCGGCCTCGGGGGAAGCGAGCGCCTGATCACCAATCCGCCCGATTCGCTGGTGGACGGCGAGCCGGTCCGCACCGCGGACTCCAACACCGATCAATGGGGGACGCAGTGAGGAAATTGGTGATGCCCGATGGGCGGTGGACAATTGAAATGCGCCTTTGCGCCTTTGCGTCTTGGCGTGAAATTGTTTTTCCGGGCTGGAATAAAACAATCTCACGCCAAGACGCAAAGGCGCAAAGACGGCTGATCGCCAACTGTCTTCTGCTGACTGTTTTCTGTCTGCTCTCCGCCGCCTGCACTCCTGGTCCCAAATATGTTAAGCCTGCCGTTGCCGTTCCTCCTGCCTACAAGGAATTGCCGGCGAACCCGCCTGGAACGAGCGGCGAATGGACGCCTTCGCATCCGCAGGACCAGGCTCTGCGCGGCAAGTGGTGGGAAATCTTCAACGATCCCCAATTGAACGCGCTGGAAGAAAAGGTGGAGGTTTCAAACCAGAACCTGAAGATCGCCGAAGCGCAATTTCGCCAGGCGCGCGACCTGATTCGCATCAATCGTTCCTACTTGTATCCCACCGTTACCGTGGGTCCCAATCTTACGGGAGAACAGTTATCCAAAAACGCTCCCAACGCCGGCTCGAATTACGGCCAGACACAGGCTGACCTCGTCCTACCCTTCGATTTTTACTATGAGATCGACGCGTGGGGGCGAATTCGCAAAATGGTTGAAGCTTCCGTGACCGGCGCCCAGGCCAGCGCTGCGGATCTGGAAACGGCTCGCCTGAGCATTCACGCGGAACTCGCCGCCGATTATTTCACGCTCCGCGGGCTGGACGCGCAGAAGCAGTTGCTGGACTCGACGGTGATTGAATATCAGAAGGCCCTGGACTTCAACACCAATCGCTACAACGGCGGCCTGGCGGCCAAAGTGGAAGTGGCGCAGGCGGAAACGCAGCTTGAGACCACGCAGGCGGAGGACATTGACGTGGGAGTGCAGCGCGCGCAGTTCGAACACGCCATCGCGGCGCTGGTGGGAGAGCCCGCATCCACGTTTTCGATTCCCGTCTCACCGCTCAGCATGCCTCCGCCCGAAATTCCCGTGGGAATTCCTTCGGATTTGCTGCAGCGCCGGCCGGACATCGCCGCGGCCGAACGGCGCGTGGCCGCAGCCAACGCGGAAATCGGCGTGGCCAAGTCCGCGTATTACCCCACGCTCACGCTCAGCGCCGGCGCGGGGCTTGAGGGTTCGGGCATCACCAACTGGTTCGCCTGGCCCAGCCACTTCTTTGCCGTCGGGCCGTCGCTGGTGGAAACGCTCTACGACGCGGGCCGCCGCCACTCGTTCACGGATCAGGCTTGGGCCGCGTACGATGCCAATGTCGCGGCGTATCGCCAGAGCGTGCTGACGGCTTTCCAGGAAGTTGAGGACAATCTCGCGGGATTGCGCATTCTGGACGAAGAAAGCCGCAAGGAGAACCAGGCCGTACACTCGGCGGAGTTGTCGCTGACGCTTTCCAACAATCGCTACAAAGGCGGCCTGGTGACTTACCTCGAAGTCATCACGGCGCAAAGCGCGGCGCTGGCGGACGAGCAGGCTGCCGTCAGCATTTTGACCCGGCGGCTCGATTCGGCTGTGCTCTTGATTAAAGCGCTGGGCGGCGGATGGGACGCCTCTAAACTTCCTGCCGTGACCGGCCAATCCAGTGCAATGAGCACGAGCGGGGCAGGGGGAAAATAAGGAAGCTCGTAGCGCCGACCGTCCGTCGGCTGACGGATCTGCGGTTCTTTTCGAGGTTTGTCGACAAAATGACGAAGAATCGCGGACTACAAATGCGGTGGTCCGCGCTACAAGTTAACCGCACAGCATAGTTTTATCCATGTTAAGAATTACCATCCTCAAAACCGCCAATAACACCACGCTCCGGCTGGAGGGCAGGCTCACCGGTCCGTGGGTGGGAGAATTGGAACGTACTTGGCACGCGGTGGCCGCGGACTCCGGCAACGGCCGCGCCTCACTGGACCTGTCGGATGTCACCTTTGTGGGCGAAGATGGAAAGCGGCTTCTCGAAACCCTGTATGGCAAAGGTGCCAAACTCAAGGCCGCAGGCTGCGCCACCCGCCGCCTGGTGGATGAAATTGAGCGCGGCACTCACGGAAGTCAACCCCGAAGCCTGGTGGCGAAGAGCGATTGAGACACAACTGTTAGCGCGGGCGATCCGAGCTTGTGGCATGGCCATCTTGGCCATGCGCACGGCATGTAGGGGTGGCCCTCACCCTGCGGCCCAAAGCCGTCTTCGGGCGACTGGTCGTGGCCGCCCTGGGGCAACCGCAAGGGTTGTCCCTACGATGGATGCTGAATCTTTAATCCTAATCCCCGAATCCTGCTAAAATGGCCCGCCTAAAGTGTTGGGCGGCGGCGACGCAGGCCCGAACGATTCGATGAGGGGGCGTATATGCAGCGACGTTCATTTCTGTCTACGGCAGCGGCAGGGGGAGTGGGCATGGCCGCCGATTCGCTCGGCATCGCGAAGGATTGGAACCTTCCTACATTTCCCAAATACCCCGACCTGGCCGTTGAGGTTGTCGATCCGCGTTTTGCGAAATATCGCATCGGAAACGCCGCGATTGAGCGGCTCTGGACGGGCGCGCGCTGGGCGGAAGGCCCGGTGTGGTTTGGCGACGGGCATTATCTGGTGTTCAGCGACATTCCCAACAACCGCATGATGCGTTGGATTGAGGATACGGGCGAAGTCAGCGTGTTCCGCTACCCATCGAATTATTCCAATGGGAACACGCGCGACAAGCAGGGCCGCCTGGTAACCTGCGAACACGATGCGCGGCGCGTGACGCGCACGGAGCTTGACGGCACGATAACTGTACTGATAGACCACTACCAGGGCAAGCCGCTCAACGCGCCTAACGACATTGTGGTGCATTCCAACGGCAGCATCTGGTTCAGCGACCCCGGCTACGGCATTCTGAACAACTATGAAGGGCACAAGGCAGCCTTGGAACTGCCCACCAATGTCTATCGGCTCGATCCCAAGATCGGCAATGCCACGGTGGTGGAGGGCGGAATGCGGCGGCCGAACGGCTTATGCTTTTCTCCGGACGAGAAAAAGCTTTATATCTGCGACACGAGCGGACCCGAAAGCCCGGATTATCCGCATGATATTCGAGTTTACGACGTTGTGGATGGCGAGCGCCTGGAGAACGGGCGGCAGTTCGTGGAAGTCGGCCCCGGACGCGCTGTTGCCGACGGCATTCGCTGCGATCGCGATGGGAATATTTGGGCAGGAACCGGTTGGAGCGGTGAAGATTCATCGGGCGTGCAGGTGTTTGCGCCCGATGGCACGCTGATCGGGCGAATTCATTTACCTGAAATCTGCGCCAATATCTGCTTTGGCGGCGCGAAACACAATCGCCTGTTCATGGCCTCCAGCACTTCGCTCTACTCGCTCTACGTCAACGCGCAGGGAGCGCTCGTTCCTTAGTAACCCCTATTCGGTCAACACGGATATTATTCGCGCGTTCGTGTCAGATCGAACTTCCGGCTCCGCTGGGGGATTAAATTGGTAGCTCTCGCGTGAAGGCTTGTAAAGACCCCTTACCCGACTCGCCCCGGCCGGTGAGAACGCCGGTTGCGAGCCCCCTCTCCCCGCGGGAGAGGGGGCCGCGAGGCGGTGGGTGAGGGATCTCTTGCCCGTTTTTCCCCTTTGAGGGGCACAGAACGCTCCAGGCTCCGGGGTTGCCGGAGGATATTTGCTTCGCACGGGATTTTCCTGAAAACCGATGACTGACAACTATTCTTAGAACGTATATCCAATGCCCATGGACAGCGTGATGTTGTTCCTCTCATTGCCCGGCGGCGGATTGCTCAGGAAGAGATCGATGGCGCTCGCGGTAAAAGAAAATTTGTTGAACAGTTTTATGGCCAGCGTCGTCGTGGTGTCAAACCGGTACTCTCCGGTTTGCGTGAAGTTGGGATAGAAGATCAGGCTATGGTCAAGCCTCATGCGCTTGCTGAGCTGCTCGCCGAGCGTCTCGCCGATCAGGCCGTTCAAGGTTTCATCCGATAAGCCGGAGAAAAATTTTTCGTGCTGGGCGGTCAGTCCACCGATGACGCTGAAGGTGGTGCGGGGATTCTTAATGACGTCACGGCCGAATCCGCCGCCGTAGGTTTGCCGCATGTACAAACCCTCGGTTGAGATGTGGTCGAGCTGTGCCATGCCGAACACAAAGTTGGTGGGCGTGAAGAGCAGATCCTCGCGCAGGTTGGTGCTGAGGGTGTGGCTGGTTACATTGCTTCCGTCTGCCTCAGCATGGGAAAGTAAAGTCGTCAGACCGAAGTTGGTGCGAGTGTGCATCTGGAAAATGGGTGCGGCAGGACGCTCGCGCACGGCCGCGATGGTGGTAGTGAAAGTATTCGTTTGCTGGTTGCCGTGCTGGATGGATTCGCCGAGGCTGGCAAGGCCCTTCCAGGCCTGCCAGACGTGGGGGGTTGCAACCACCAACTTTTCATAGTCGGCAGCGGGCATGATGGTGTCCACCTGAGCGGCAGGGATCGTTTCAGTTTTTTCCTTGGTCTTCAGGTTCCAATCGCCGGAGGGAGCGAGTTCCAGATTGCCCTCCATGGGTTCACGGCCCTTAATGACCACCGCAACCTGCTTCTCCACAGAGTATGTGGCCACCTTGGCCATGGGAATGGTCAGCGTCCCCAAAATATCGGACTTCAGGGTCAGTGTGCCGCCCTTGATGGTGACAAGCGTGCCCGTGACCCGGTCTCCGTTCTTGAGGGTTACGACGTCCGCGAAAGCGCACACCGACGCGCAGACGAGTACACATATCGTTAAGACGGTCGATTTCAAAGTCTGCCTCCAAAAAATGTAAAGGGCTTCCCCGCGCCTCTAGGTTAACACGGTTTGCAGGAGCTGGCGGAAGGGATTCAGGGAACAGGCGGCAGGGGCGCAGCGGGTTCCCGAGCGCGGGAAAGGGGCGCGCAAAACGGTTGCGGAGACCGGCCTTTCAGTAGTAAAAGACTGGGAGTCATGGCCGCGGCTTCAGAGCGGAAGGACATCCGCCTTGAGCCCGGGCGATAAGTGGAACAAACCTGATTCAAAACCAGGAGGGGAAAAATGTGGAAAGAATTCAAAGAATTTGCCATGCGCGGCAGCGTGCTCGACATGGCGGTTGGAATCATCATCGGAGCGGCGTTTGGGAGAATCGTCACTTCCGTGGTGAATGACATTATCATGCCGCCCATCGGTGTGATTCTGGGGCATGTGGATTTTTCGAGCCTCTATATCAATCTCTCCAGAACTCACTATGACTCGCTGGCGGACGCCAAGAAGGCCGGAGCGGCCGTGATCGGTTACGGCATGTTCATCAACACGGTCATCGATTTCCTGATTGTGGCTTTCGTGGTCTTTCTGCTGGTGAAACAGGTGAACCGCATGATAAAGCCGTTGCAGCCCCCGCCGCCGGCCGCCACCAAGGAGTGCCCCTATTGCATTTCGGGCGGCATCGCCATGAAGGCCACGCGCTGCCCGCACTGCACGGCGCAGCTCCAGGCGACTTAGACCACGGGTCATTGCCGGGAGCGGTGATTCAGTCCAGGAAGGCATCGCCATGAGCCTGACGTCCACGTGCGAACTCGAGCGGCCGTTGCAATGGCGCCACCTCTATCGCGAGGCGGAGCTTTATAAAGCGGCCCTCCGCGTTTACACCAAGCCCTTGTTCATGTGGCGCAGGGCGCTGTGCACTTCCACGGATGGCCACACGCTCTACGATTTTGCCGCGCGCGGATTGCGCGGCCTGGAGGTGTTGCACCGCGCGCTGGCGCGGGAAGAATTCCGGTTTCGTCCCTCCGTCGGTCTGTCCTACAACTTCAACGGGAAGCACCGCACGCTGTACATTGCGCCGTGGGAGGAGCGCATCGTTGACTTCCTCCTTTACCGCACGCTCACCCGCAAACTCCAGCGGTGGTTTTCTGCGAATTCCTACGCCTACCGCGATCGCAGCCTGGGGCTGGACCGCTGCCAGAGGCGAATTGCGGCGTTGTTGCGCGGGCAAAACGGCACGGCTTTCCTCATCAAGCGCGACATCGCGGACTATTTCGCGAGCGTCGATCACCAAATCCTGCTGAAGAAGCTGGGGCGGCTGGTGGACACGCAGGACTATCTTTTCAGCCTGCTGCGGCAGCGCGTCTGTTTCGATTACCAGGACGAAACCGGGGCGCACAGCGCGCAAGTGGGCATTCCATTCGGAGCGGCGATTGCCTGCGCATTGGCCAACATCTATTTGACCGAGCTTGACCGCGAAATTGAGGCAACCCCTCGGGTTCATTACTTTCGATATGCCGATGACTTGCTGATTTTGACCGCCGCGCGCGATTCGGCGCTGGAAGCCACGGAACGCCTGAATCGGCACGTCGCGGGACTGCACCTGCGCTTCAAGCCCAGTCTCGAGGCGAACCTGGCGCTGGATTCCGGCCTCGTGGCGGATCCGGCGTTCGTTCCGGCGCGGCGCTTTCGACATTTGGGATTGCTTTTTCAGGCAGGGGGCGGTGTGGCGCTTTCGCGCGACAAGAGCCGGAAAATTCAGAACCTCTTCCGCTTTGCGTTTCGCCGTGCTCGCCGCCGATGGATGAAATTGGGGAACCCAAAGGTGCGCGCGCAGGCGCTGGTTGACGTGGTGATCGAAACGCTTCAACAGGGCGTTCGCAACGTGGCCATTCTCGATTATTACCTGAAGCACGTGGACGACGAGGAGCAGTTGCAGCGCTTGGACCGCTGGCTGGCCGAAGAGGTGCTCAGCCGCGTTTTCGGCGGTCACCGAAAGGGAAATTTCCGGCGCTTGGGGTTTGACCGGCTGCGTGCCATGGGGCTGCCGTCGCTTGTCCATCGGCGACGCTTGATTCGGCGCCGGAAAATCGAAAGTCCGTTTTTCATTTGGCAGCGGGATAAAATTGCACGAGCCTTTCGGGGGACGGTTGCCAGGCTGCGTCGCGCCGCGAGCGCGGACGCAGCTTTCTCTCCGTTCCCAGAAGCAGCAGCCAGCAAGCGCCGGTGAGAGAGGGCGGCTGCCTGTAGATGGGCGT
>JASHTO010000734.1 GCA_030040515.1 Terriglobia bacterium | reverse complement strand
CGCCAGCGACGCCACGCCTTCCTGAATGCGCGCGCCTCCAGAATCATTCAGGCCCACGACGGGCGCGCCTACTTTCATGGCGAGGTCCATTACCTTGCAGATTTTGGCGGCGTTGGCTTCACTCAGCGAGCCGCCGAAGACGGTAAAATCCTGCGCGAAGGCGTAAACCAGGCGGCCGTTGATTTTTCCGAAGCCGGTTACCACGCCGTCGCCGGGAATTCGCTGCTCGGCCATGCCGAAATCCTGGCAACGGTGCTCCACCAGCTTGTCGATTTCTTCGAAGCTCTTCTCGTCGAAGAGCAGAATCAGCCGCTCTCGCGCCGCAAGTTTTCCTTCCGCATGCTCGCGGGCACGCCGCTCCTTGCCGCCACCCTCCTCCGCTTCCGCATGGCGTCGCCGCAGTTCGTCGAGTTTTTGCTCGCGGGTCATTGCCAACCTGAACCGGCAATATAGTCGAGAATGGTTCCGACAGGCAAGCGGGGAACGGCCCGACTGGCGGGAGAATGGTTCTGCGGAGAGTCACAGGAAAACGCTGCGGGACCGCGAATCAGAGGCAGCACGCGGCCCCGCAAAGAGGCATGTTGGTTCAGATCAACCCAGGAAGCTGATTGCTTCCGTGGCCAACTGGGCAGCCGTGCCCGCCCCAGAGCTCAACTGCTGAAGGTCCTGCGTGAGCGAGGAGTAGGCTGTCTGGGCGGCGGAAAGATTCCCGGATTGCAGAGCCGATCCCAGCGTGCCGAAGGCCTGCGTGAGGGCACTGCCCACGGAAGAAAGCGAAGAAGAGATACTCGAGTTCCCATGGCGATGGCGGTGCTGCGGCACTTGACCTTGTCCGGATTGCTGGACGTCGCCCTGAATATTCGAATAGGCCTGCTGGGCCGCGGACAGATTTCCGGATTGCAACGCCGACCCCAACGAACTAAATGTCTGCGCCAGGGCGCTGTTGCCTTGCACCCCAGCTCCGAAGTTCTGGCTCAGGCTGCTGAAATCAGACTGCGCCTTGGTCAGGTTCCCGGCCTGAAGGTCCTGACCCAGTTGCTGAAACTCGCTTTGAATTTTTTGCGCCCGCACCTGCCACCCTTGTACAGTCTGATTCAATGAGCTGCTTGCTGAAATTCCCGATACCGACATATTCCACCTCGAAATCGACCCTGCTTGCGTTTTCTTTAATAGCAAACGGAGTTCCGACCCGACAATTTTCTTGCGAGCTTGCAAGCCGCTTGAAGTCAGCGATTTGGCGAAGGGCGAAGCGGCCCAGGGAGTTAGGAGCACACGCCAGTAGGCAAGAACCGCCTACGCAGAGGAGGCAGCGCGGGAAAGATTTGCCCGCCCCGCGGGTTTCACTTAGGGGGTTTTTTCAGCAGGCGGATTGGGGGTCTCTTCCGGGCGTTCGGCCGCAGCCTTGCGTTGCGGTTCCAGGTCCGGAATGCCGCACCAAGCCTCACAGGCCAGGATGGAATTGGTAGGCTGCTTGGGATCGTATTTCACGCTGGTGGTCTGGCCGGGAAGGAAGGGAGCGGCGGCGGCGATTTCGGCCATCGCGCTGACGTTCTGCGCGGCCTCGTAGGTGACTCCCGCAACCTCGTATTCGTAAAGGAGAATCGGGCCCGCAGGTCCGTCCGGCACGGGCTCAGCCAGCTCCAGAATTCTTCCAAAGCCGATGCGCCCGCAGGCGTTCACTTCGTTCCGGCGCAGCCGCTCGATCTCGTCAGGGTTTTCTCGCCGCCAGCGGCGAACCGCTTTCCACCCGGCCACGCCTGCGAGTGCAATCGTGGCGGCACCGGCTACGCCAATTCCCACTTCCTTCCAAAGTGTCACGTCTATTTAATCACCAGTGGTGTCGCAGTTTGAATTTTGGAGTCGGCTGCTCACATCGTAACCAGCCGACCATCGCTGTAGCGGCGCTCTATGAGCGTCGCATTGCAAGGGCTTGTCCGTCAGCCGACGGACAAGCCCCTGCGACGGTCGATAGACCGCCGCTACAGAATTCAAACTGCCTAATCACCAGCCTTTGCCTTTCACTTCGTCTCCACTTCGGCTCTTTGCGACGGCTTGCTTTCATTGCCGGATTGATCCACGGCGGTTACATAATAAACGTACGTCTTCCCGGGCGTCACCGATGCGTCGCGGAACTCGGGCGTTCGCGCGAGTTCCTTATTCATCCGCTGGGCGGGCTGACCGGCCAAGCGATAAATATTGTATCCCGCCAGGTCGGCTTCGGTGTTGGCCGTCCAGACCAGTTCCACCGCGCCTGCCGAGTATAATCCCTCCAATCCTTGCGGCGGGGCGGGCGGAAAAATATCGCGCGCCACTACCTTTGTGACCGACGATGCTTCACTCAGGGCCGGATGGCCGGGCGCACCACAGGCCGCTCTGACCTGGTAGTAATAAGTCTGGCCGAATTCGATGTGGGTGTCCCGGTAGGGCGAGGCGGGAGTCTCACCCAGCAATTCAAACGAGCCGCTTTCGCCGGTCGCACTGCGATAGATTCGGTATCCAACAAGATCATGGACGGGCGCGTCGCTGAGAGTTCGGTTTGGGGTCGAAAATTGAATTTCCACGGCCCTTTCCGTAAGCACGCCCCTGACATTTTCCACGGGTTCAGAGACGTCGTAGATTCCTACGTCAACAAAGTTGGAGGAATCACTCTCAATCGGCCGGTGGTGAAAGCCGCGCGTCAATGTGCGAACGGCTAACACCATCGTCTGCCCCTGCCAATCATGGAACTCCTTCGCGGTTAGGTGCGCCAGGTAGGAAACATTATGGTCCTTGGCGTAGGGGGCCCACTCTTCGCGCGTGAGGCGCGTCCAGATCTCCGGCTCTGGCAGTTTGGAAACACCCGCAGCCGCCGGCGCGGTGACACGAAGGATTTCGATCTCCAAGGGCTTGGTCAAGCGCTCACCCTCAGTGGTCTGTAGGGGAAGGGTGAATTGCATTTGCAGATCCTGGCCAACTTGCACTACGGAAAGGTTGGTGATTTTCGCCGGCCGCTCCAAACGAGGCGGCTGGGGAGTGCCCTGCACGCCGCATCCGAACAGCCACCCCACTACAGAAACCAACGCCAGCGCTTGAATAATCCGTCCCGACCGGCAGGAGCGGTAAGTGGAACGACGAAGCGCGGCCGCCCGCGCGCGGGAACAGGTGTTCACAGGATGTACCGGCTGAGATCCTGATTCTTGACGATGTCTGCCAACTGCTTTTGCACATAGACGGCATCGATGCGCATGACTTTTTTCTTCAGATCCGGGCCCTCGAAGGAAATTTCATCGAGCAGTTTTTCCATGATGGTATGCAGCCGCCGGGCGCCAATGTTCTCCGTGGCTTCGTTCACGGCTGCGGCAAACTTGGCAACTTCCTGAAGGGCGTCTTCGGCGAAACTCAGCTTGATGCCTTCCGTCTCCAGCAGCGCGACGTACTGTTTCACCAACGCGCTCTTGGGCTCCTTCAGAATGCGGATGAAATCCTCGGTGCTGAGCGAGTGCAGTTCCACGCGAATGGGGAATCGGCCCTGGAGCTCGGGAATCAGGTCGGAGGGTTTTGTAACATGGAAGGCGCCGGCGGCGATGAACAAAACATGGTCGGTGCGCACCATGCCGTAACGCGTGTTGACCGTGGTCCCCTCAACGATGGGCAGAATATCGCGCTGCACGCCTTCCCGGCTCACGTCCGGGCCGGAGCCACGCTCGCGCCCCGCAATCTTGTCGATTTCATCCAGAAAGATGATTCCGGATTGCTCGGCGCGCTCCACCGCCGTGCGCGTGACCTGATCCATATCGATCAGGCGGTTTTCCTCCTCCTGGATCAGATACTCCATGGCCTCGGTCACGTGCATGCGGCGCTTCTTGGTGCGCTGCCCGAAGAGGCCGGGGAGAATGTCCTTGATGTTGATGTCCATTTCTTCCACGCCCTGCGAGGTCACCACCTCAAATGCCGGCATGCTGCGGTCGCGCATCTCGACTTCAACCTCCCGGTCATCCAGCTTGCCCTCGCGAAGCTGCACGCGGAGTTTTTCGCGCGTGCGCATCATCTGCTCGGGCGACCCGGGAACGCGGCCGTCATCGCCGTCACCGGACGGCTTCTCTGGTTTGCGCGGGGCGGAGGGAGGAGGTAGAAGCAGATCCAAAATCCTTTCCTCGGCG
>JASHTO010000733.1 GCA_030040515.1 Terriglobia bacterium | reverse complement strand
TGGGGAGCCATCGGGTTTCTCACCACGCATGCGCGTGAACCTCGAGAGGAATTTCTTCAAGCGGCCGTTCGCTGGTACGATTATTTGGCGGGGAAGATCGGATTCCAGGCTCACGCCCCCGGTAAAGCGATCAACTACTTTGACAAGCCCCGCGGGAAAATTCCCAACAACTCCGTTGAGGCAATTTGGGTCTTCTTACGGCTTTGGAAAGCCAGTGGTGATGCGCGATTTTTGGAGCACGTGGATGGCATGCTGGATTTTCTGGCCAGTACACAGCTTCCCAGCGGGGAGCTTCCTTATATCGTCGACGGCCCTCACGAGAACGGACGAATTCATTACCTGTGCTGCCAGTACAATGCATTCCAGTTCCTGAAGCTGGCATGGGCCAATGACCTGCGGCCGGATGCGCGCATTCAGCGAATGCTTCCGTCGCTTGCGCGGTTCCTTGCCAAGGGTGTTGCCAGGTCCGGTGCCAGCGCTGCGGATTGTTCCCACGAAAAACCTGAGCTGGATTATTTCACAGCCGTACTGGCGGCGGCGATGCGCGAGGCGACGGGAATGGAATTACCGCAAGCGGCGGAATTGAGCGAGCGGTGCTACACGCGGCTCATCCAGCGCCAACGGCAGGATGGAAGTTTCGTTTACTCAACAGGCGATTACGGTTTTTTGCACGACGGCCGATCCTACCCGCGACCACAGGTCATGACGCTGTTTCATTTGCTCTACGCGATATGCGGGAAAAGGACCGTCGTGGATCGTTAACGAACGTGAATCTTAAGGCCGGGTGCCGGCATGGCCACTGAGTTGCCCGCCGTCTGCATTATTGTCGAAAATCTTCCCGTCCCCATCGACCGGCGGGTTTGGCAGGAAGCCCGCGCTTTGCGTGACGCTGGCTATCGTGTCTCCGTCATTTGCCCCAAAGGCTCAGGATTTCCCAAGTCCCGTGAGACTCTCGAGGGCATCGAGGTTTATCGCCACTGGCTTTGGGAGGCATCCGGTCCGCTCGGCTATTTCCTGGAATACTCCGTCGCGCTCGCCGCTCAATTTCTGCTCGCACTGCGAGTTTACGCGCGAACCCGCTTTCGCATTCTGCAAGCGTGCAATCCCCCGGATACGATTTTCCTGATCGGACTGTTTTTCAAACTCTTCGGTGTTAGATTCATCTTCGACCACCACGATCTGAACCCCGAACTCTACGAAGCGAAATTCCATAGGCGTGATCTCGGCTACAAGCTAGTGTGCTGGGCGGAGCGGCTGACATACAGGGCGGCGCGTGTTTCTATCGCCACCAACGAGTCGTATCGGGAAGTGGCGATGACACGTGGAGGAATGACCCGCGAGCGCACGTTCGTAGTGCGCAGTTGCCCGGACCTGGCTCGAATCCGCATTTGCCAGCCCCAGCCGGAGCTCAGGGAGGGCCGGCGCCATCTGGTGGCCTATCTCGGCGTCATGGCGCATCAGGACGGGCTGGATCTGTTGCTCGAATCCATCTCCATACTTTCCAAGCTGCGGGATTGCCAGGACACGCTCTTTGTGCTGATTGGATCGGGCCCGGAACTCCCTCGCCTCAAGGAAATGGCGAGCCAAAAGGGTCTCAACAACCTGGTGAAATTTACGGGCAGGCTCCCGGATGATCATGTTGCACTTTATTTTTCCACGGCGGCCTTCGGTGTAGCGCCTGACCGATATACGCCGATGAACGACAAATCCACCATGAACAAGATTATGGAATATATGGCGTTTGGCCTTCCTGTGGTGCTCTACGACTTGACGGAGGGCCGGCGCTCAGCGGACAACGCAGCTCTCTATGCCCGGAATGGAGATCCGGATGACTTTGCCCGGAAGATGATGACCCTGCTGGACAATGAAAGCCTGCGCGCGGAGCTGGGGGCGCGCGGACGAAAGCGCATCCAAGAAACTCTGCATTGGGAAAATGAGAGGCAGACGTATCTGCGCGCTTATGAGGCGGCTCTACGCGACTGATCACCGCGCCCTGCTTCGTCGTGATTCCATTAACTGGCGCCCCGACCGAGGAGCACAACGGGAATCGTCCTGAGCAGGATCTTCCAATCAAGTCCCATTGACCAGTGGTCGATGTATTCGAGGTCCAGCTCCATCCATCGCCGGAAGCTGAGCTTGCTTCGCCCTTCCAAGGCCCACAAACAGGTCAATCCCGGCTGCATCCGCAGGCGCCGCCGCTGCCAGCGCTCGTACTTTTCCACTTCCGCAGGAAGCGGCGGGCGCGGACCCACGAAGGACATATCTCCTTTGATGATGTTAATGAGTTGCGGAAGTTCATCCAGGCTGAACTTTCGCATGAAGCGTCCAATGCGCGTGCAACGCGGATCGTTTTTGATTTTGAACACCGGCCCATCGACTTCATTTAACGCCTCGAGTTCTTCGCGAACCAAATCGGCGTCGGCGCGCATTGACCTGTATTTGTAGAGAGTAAACTTTCGCGCCCCCAGGCCACAGCGCGTTTGGCGGAACAGGATTGGCCCTCGCGATGTAAGTTTCACGAGCAGCGCGAAGACGAGAAGGAGCGGGGAAAGCACCACCAGCGCGATGAGCGCCATGATGAAATCCAGAGCGCGCTTGACCAGCAGGAACTCATCTTCGGGCGTCGCGGAAAATGTCAGCAAGGGCAGGGAGCCCAGGCGTTCGAGATAGACCTTGGAGACGGCTTGGGGGAAGAAGCTGAGCAGCACGCGTGTCTTGACCCCTTCTTCTTCGCAGACGAGAAAAGCGTCACCGAGCTTCTCCAGTTCCTCCTGAGTCACGACAAAAATCACTTCATCAATCACCTGACGGCGCAACAAATCCGGGAGTTCCGGGAGGGTAAAGGAGGGATACGTCTTGGCGAGCCCATCCACCTGCGACCCTGCGGAAGCCGATCCGGCGGACGTGTGAACAAATCCCAAAAGGCGCATCCCGCGGCTTTCGTTAACTTCCAGCGTCCGCGCAATCTCCGCCATTTCAGGCCCCCCACCCACCAAAAGGAAGCTGCGGAGGCCGGAAACGCTTCGCCGCACGGGAGCGGCAAAGGCGCGAGCCACCAGCCGAAAACAGATCATCAGGATGAGATCGACCACCGCATAGATTCCCAGGAGTAATCGGCTGATGTATTCGAATTTGATGACCGAGATGACGGCGAAGAGCAGGACCGTGGCAGTGAGGCCGACCTTGAGGGGATCGGCAAAGGCGCGACGCGGATCCTCCTCGCGGACCTCGCGGTAGATTCCGGCCACCACTCCGGCGCCGATCCACAGTCCTACAACCAATGGCACTATCCAGGGATAATTCGAAATCGGGAAAAATTGTCGCGCATCGGGAAGGTGCGCGCGCAGGATGTGCGCCAGCCCCAAACTGGCCAGAACCAGCAAGAAATCCGCGAATAAATAAAGGAGGCCGATCACCCGGTTGTGACGTGCGAACATTGCGCGGCACCTTGCCTTCAACAGCAAAACATATCTTAACAGAAAGACTTTTGCCAGCGGCGGCGCCCGGTTGCACTGTGCGTGGAAAAGCTCTGGAGACCTCTTCTACGGCGTCCCAGCGCGGCCGTAACGCGGTTAGATTGTGGCGTTATGGTACACTCGCGCTCGCTGATTCTTGCTTCTCGTGACTTGCGCCGATTGTGCCTCACACGGTGTTTGGCTGATGAAAATCTTCCTCATACTCGGAGTCCTGCTGGTTGCGCAGTGCGTGTGGTCGCTTTTTGACGGGATACGTTTCCTCAAGCGCGTGAGAAAGCGGCGTAGCTCTCCGTTGGGGAGTTATGTGCCCCCCGTTAGCTTGATGATTCCATGCAAGGGGCTGGAGGCAGAATTTGACGCCAATCTCGAGCGGTTTCTGAATCAGGATTACCCCGATTACCAGATTGTGTTCAGTGTTGCAAGCACGGACGACGTGGCCTATCGCCGCTTGAAAGAACGGCTGGAAGGTAAGGCTGGGTCGCATGGAATCGGGAAACCCCGAACTTCACTGGTGGTGGCGGGCGAGCCCGAGGGGAAGGGAGAAAAAGTCAACAATTTGCTGCGCGGGATCGAAATGTCAGACCAGTCGGCGCAGGTGTTTGTCTTCGCGGATATCGATGCGACCCCTTCCCGGGATTGGCTTCGGTCGTTGGTGGCGCCTCTCGAGAACTCTGACGTCATCGTCAGCAGCGGATACCGCTGGTATTTGCCCGGTGAGGGTTTCGCCTCGCGAATGCGCGCCGCCTGGGACACCTCCATCGCAACCATGCTGGGCGACCATAAACACAACTTTGCCTGGGGAGGGTCAATGGCCATCCGCGCCGCCGATTTTCGCAATCTGCGGATTGCGGAACGATACTGGGCGAACACCGTAAGTGACGACCTGGCCCTGACGCGCGCCATTCGGGATGCGGGCCGTAAAATTGAATTTGAGCCCCGCTGCCTGGTGGCCTCGCGGGAAGAATCGAGCCTGTGGGAATTTTTCCGCTGGTCCACTCGGCAAATCATTCTCGCTCGGATTTATTCGGCGCGAATCTGGATGTTGGGATTTGCCGCGAGCCTTTTCCATTGCGGGACTTTCACGTGGGGATTGGTGATGTTGGCGATGCCCAGGGCAACGGCATCCCAGCGAGCTGTTGTCGCAACTATTCTGTTGGTTGTTCTTTTGCTCGGCGCGGGCAAAGGATATATCCGCACCATCGTCGCGCGAGAGCTTTTTGCGAAGGAAGTGAGCAGCCGCTTATCCTGTTACTGGCAACTGTCGCCGTTCATTTCGTGGATCATGCTCGCGGATTTTTTGACGTCCATCTTCACGCGGCGAATCGAGTGGCGAGGCACTGTCTACGAATTGGTTTCTCCCGACCAGGTTCGCATCCTGAAACGAACGGGCAAGTGACAGTGGCGCCGCGTCACTCTCCGATTTCCTGGGCTGAGGGGCGACGCGCATTCCCAAGGGACGGTAACGCGAGGTCGGTTTCGAGAGATAGGCCCGAATCCACTGGAGCGCCCCTAGACCTTGCCGCGGGGAGGTCGGGTGGCGTGGCGTGTTATGTATCGAGCGGGCGAAGAGCCTCGCTTTTTCCGTGGGGATTCCGCAGCTTCGTCAGATTTCGCGGATCTGTCGGGAGATGGCGGATCAGCAGAGGCGGGCGCGGCCTTTGCCAGGACCTGATCCAGCAAGGCTGCCTTTGGCCCGGCCTTCTTCTTGGGTGGAACTTCAGCATTTTTGTAAGGGTGCTCGCTGTGGCACGTTTGGCAAACCACTTTCACCACCGTGCCCCCCACCATGCTTGCCACCGCATGATTCAGTAGGAGCTTGCACCGCGGACAATAGTCGTCAATCACATCACCCAGGCGTAATGACGAAGGAATCATGGGCGAGCCCTCGGCGTGCGCGTAATCATCAGGAGCTTCAAAGCGAACGGCGGCATTATATCGCGAGCGCCGCCAAAACGAAACCGCGCGAATGACGTGCCCGGTTTGACACTCCCTGCGATTGCAGCTATCCTGAAATTTGGCCATCATCTGCGGGCGGTCTCGCTTTCACCTGGGCATGGCCTGGATGATCGGCTTTGCTCAGTCCGCGGTGCAGGGAAGCGCCATGAGATCTGGATTGACAGTTTTGAAAAGAGCAATTCACCATCCGCTTCGACTGACTGCCGTGCCGCTTCTTCAGGCGCCGGAGGAAGCCCTGATGGGCGGGCAGGCGGTCATCGAAGGAGTGATGATGCGGTCGCCGCATTCCTACGCCGTGGCGGTTCGCCAGCCCAGCGGTTTTTTGGCGGTTACGCAGGCGTATCTGGATCGCCCCTCGGAGAAACATCCCTGGCTGAAATACCCGATTTTGCGGGGTCTGGGCGTGCTGGGCCAGGCGATGGTGCTGGGAATTCGCGCCCTGCGCTATTCCGCTGAACAGGCTCTGGAGGAGCCCGCGCCGGCGAATGCGCAGCCCGAAAAACCAAAGAAGGCGTCGGAACTGAGTGGCTGGATGCTGGCGGCGAACGTGGCTTTCTCCCTGGCTTTCTTCATTTTCCTATATAAGCTGGTCCCGCTTTATCTTGCCACTGGATTCACGCATCGTTACCTGCATACTGACAATAATTTCGCGCTCAACCTGCTCGATGGGACAATTCGCATTGCCTTGTTTCTGGGTTTTCTGTTCCTGATCTCCCAATGGAAGGAAATCCAGCGAGTGTTCGAGTATCACGGCGCCGAGCACAAAGTGGTGTGGGCGTTTGAGCAGCGCGGCCCCATCGATGTGGCCGCGGCGCGCGCCTGCACGCGTTTTCATCCCCGCTGCGGAACCAGTTTTCTTCTGGTGGTGATGGGAATCGCTTTGGTGGTTTATCTATTTCTTCCCTTTCACTCTTTTTGGCTGCGATTCCTGGGGCGCATCGTTCTTCTTCCGGTCATCGCTGGAGTCTCCTACGAATTCATCCGCTACGCCGCGAAGTCGAAGGGGCGACTGTGGAAATGGGCGTCGCAGCCCGGCCTCTGGCTCCAGCGTGTCACCACTCGCGAGCCGGATGACCGACAACTGGAAACCGCCCTCAAAGCCCTCGAGACCGCCATGGCGCTTGAGCAGAACCGCGGCGGCGAATTGGTTGTAGCGTAATGACATCATGATGATCAAAACCTACAATTCGAATCTCACAGCCTGCCGCCATCGGCCCCACGCGTGTCCCTCGTACCGACCTGTTGTCCTTGCTGCTGCCGGCACGCCGGATCTGTAGTCCCCTTTCACATTTCACGCCAATGGTTCTCACGATTTTCGAGTTTTGATTTTCGAATTTCGACTTAGGATATTTACGGAGCGATTTGTGTACTACCTGGACAAGCTGGCGGAAATCGAAGCAAAGTTTGAGGCGCTGACGCAGCAGCTCGGCAAGCCCGAAGTGCTGGCGGACCCGGCTCTCTATCAAAAGACCGCCAAGATGCGCGCCGACCTTACGGAAATTGTGGAAAGATTCCGGGAGTGGAAGACCATCGTCAAATCCGTCAAGGATACGAAGGCACTGGTGGAACAATCGGCTTCCGATCCGGAGATGAAGGCCCTGGCACATGAGGAGCTCATCGCGCTGGAAAAGCGCCAGGAGACGGTGGAACAGGAATTGAAGATCCTGCTTCTGCCCCAGGACCCCAACGACGAAAAGAACGTGGTGTTGGAAATCCGCGCCGGCACGGGGGGCGATGAAGCCTCGCTTTTTGCCCAGGAAATCTTCCGCATGTATACGCGCTACGCGGAGTCGCAGCGCTGGCGCGTGGAAGTGCTCTCCTCAAGCGTATCGGGAGTGGGCGGGTTGAAAGAAGTGATTGCCCTGGTGGAGGGCCAGAAGGTCTACAGCAAACTGAAGTATGAAAGCGGCGTCCACCGCGTGCAGCGCGTCCCGGAAACCGAGCAGCAGGGCCGCATTCACACCTCGGCCATCACCGTCGCGGTGCTTCCGGAAGCCGACGAAGTGGAGATTCAGATCGACCCCAAGGATATTCGCATTGATACGTTTTGCTCCTCGGGTCCAGGCGGGCAGTCGGTGAACACCACCTATTCGGCCGTGCGCATCACTCACATCCCGACGGGAATGGTGGTTTCCTGCCAGGACGAGAAATCGCAGATCAAGAACCGCGCCAAAGCCCTGCGCGTGCTGCGCTCGCGCCTCTACGAACTGGAATTGCAGCAGCAGCAAAAGCAAATCACCGAAGAGCGCCGCTCGATGATCGGCACCGGCGACCGCAGCGAAAAGATCCGGACCTACAATTTTCCCCAGAACCGCGTCACTGACCATCGCATCGGCCTGACTCTTCACCAGCTCGACCGGATCATCGACGGCAAATTGGATGAGATCATCGACGCGCTCATTGCCTACTATCAGGCGGAGAAATTGAAGCAGCCCCCCAAACGCGAGTCGGGCGAGGCTGAACCTCCCTCCGAAAAGGGGGGGTAATCTTGACGGTACGGCGGGACTGGACTTGCTCGTCTCCTAGCGGTCGTTTTGCGATCGTCATTGCGGAAAACGGATGACTGCAAATTGAAAACAGGCCATATGCCTCAGCTCCGCGCCACACTCCGGCAAGGACTCCACACGCTGCTCGCCCACCAAGTGCCCTCCGCCCAGCTTGCCGCGGAGCTGCTGTTGATGCACGTGTTGGGACGCGACCGAGCATACCTCCACACCCACTCGGATGAAGACCTGCCGGCAGAGGACCTGGACCGCTACGTTCAATTGATCGCAGAGCGCAGCACTGGCAAGCCCACTCAGTACATCACCGGGCATCAGGAATTCTGGGGATTGGATTTTGAGGTAACGCCCGACGTCCTGATTCCGCGGCCGGAAACGGAGCATCTGGTGGAGTGCGTGCTGGAGCTTGCCCGCCTCCACGGCCATGCGAAGGACGCGCGCCTGCGCATCGTGGACGTGGGTACCGGATCGGGCTGCATTGCCCTCGCGCTGGCTTCGGAATTTCCCCGCGCCATCCTGTTCGGCGCCGATATTTCCCGCGCGGCGCTGGTGGTGGCTTCGCGGAACGCTGTCCGCCTGAACATGCCGGAGCGTGTCAAGTTCCTGGAAAGCGATTTGCTCGGCCGGTTGCTCGCGCCGGATTTTGCCGGGACCTTTGACTTTGTCCTTTCCAATCCTCCCTACGTAGGAAGGAACGAGGTTGACAAAGTGCAGCGCGAGGTGCGTGAATTCGAGCCGCGCCTTGCCTGGGGCGGCGACCTTGAGAGCGGTGAAGAAGTATATGGCCGCCTGTTTCCGCAGACGCTCCGCGCCCTGCGCCCCGGCGGGCACGTGGTGGTGGAAATTGGTTACAACATGCGCGACCGAGTGCTGGCATCGTTGGGCAATGATTGGGACGAAGTCGTCGTGACCCCGGATCTGGCGGGAATTCCGCGGGTGGTAAGTGCAAGGAAGAGACTGCCTTAGACGGGTAAACTCGGCCACCGTACTACGAACCACGGACAAAAGACGATGTTGCGTCAAATTCTCCACGTCGACATGGACGCGTTTTTCGTTTCCGTGGAGGAGCTTGAAGATCCCTCCCTCAAGGGGAAAGCCGTCATCGTGGGCGCCGACCCCGACGGCCGCGGAGTGGTGGCGGCGGCAAGTTACGAAGCGCGCAAATTCGGCGTGCATTCGGCCATGCCCATCGGCATCGCCAGAAAGCTCTGCCCGCACGCCATTTTCCTTCGCGGCCGGCACTCCAAATACGGTGAGTATTCCCGCAAGATCCACCGCATCTTCGAAGAATTCACTCCCGTGGTCGAAATGGTTTCGATCGACGAGGCCTATCTTGATTTCACTGGCTGCGAGCGGCTCCACGGCTCGGCGTTTCGCGGGGCGGACCGCCTGGCGCGCATCATCAAGGAGCGCACAGACCTGAATTGCTCAATTGGCCTTTCCACTTCCCACTTGGTCTCTAAAATCGCCTCCGACCAGGCGAAACCTCACGGGCTGCTTTACGTTCTGCCCGGCTGCGAAGCGAAGTTTCTGGCGCCGCTCCCCATTCGCCGCATGCCGGGAATCGGAAAAGTCACTGAGCCGGAACTCCGCTCGCTCGGAATCACCACCATCGGCGACCTGCACCTGATGGGCCGCGAAAAGCTGCGGCTCCGCTTCGGCAAATTCGGCGAGTGGCTGTATACCAAATCCTGCGGCCGGGATATCGAAGCCTACCAGTACGAAGAAGAGCCCAAGTCGATCAGCCACGAAACGACTTACGATACCGACATCGACAACTTCGAAGAAGTGGAGCGCACACTTTCCTACCTGGCGCAGCTCGTCGCCCGCCGTCTGCGGGACCATGGGCTTTTTGCGCGCACCGTGGGATTGAAGCTGCGCTTTGCACCGTTCAAAACCCATACTCGCGACATCAGTCTGGATGAGCCCACGAATCTCGATTCCGTCATTTTCGCAAACGTGGTGCGGCTGCTTGAAAACGCCTGGAACGGCAGGCAGAAGATCCGCTTGGTGGGAGTGCGCACGTCGAATCTGGAGCGCGGCGTATTCCAGCGCAACCTGATGGACGCTGCGCAACACGAAAAGCTGGACAAAGCTCTCCAGGCGGCGGACAAAGTCCGGCAGAAATTCGGATTCGATGCGGTACAATTGGCGCGCTCGGTGGAGTCCGGCAAGCCCGCCAAGCCTCGCAAGCACCGCGAGTTCCTGGGACGCGAGTAATTCGCGATCTCAAGGCCGTGCCCAGCGGAAGGGAATCGTGAAGACAGCCTATCTCGACATCGAAACTCGCTACGAGGGAACGTTCACCGACCAGCGCCTGTTTAAGGATTTTCAGCATCACCGAATCACGGTCATCGGCGTGCGGGTCGTCGATGGGGAAAGCGACGCGTTCATCCAGCTTGTGGGGACCGACGCGACGCGCGACAACCTGCTGCTGGTGCTGAAAGGCGCCGAGCGGCTGGTTACGTACAATGGTCGATCACTCCCCGACAAAGTGAAAGGATACGTGGGGTTTGACTTTCCGGTGATCGCCGCTCAACTGGGCGTGGTGCTGGACCGCGAGTTCACGCACGTTGACTTGTGCCCGGAATGCTGGCGCAGGGGCCTGTGGGGCGGACAGAAAGCGGTGGAGCAGAACCTCGGGTTGAAGCGATTGCTTCCGGGTAAGGACGGGAAGTGGGCCGACGAAATGTGGAAGCAATACGAGGTGACGCGCGATGAGCGGCTCAGGACCGAAGTGCTCGCCTACAATCAGGAAGACGTCATGATGCTTCGACGCATCGAAGAAGCCTTGCAGAATCGATAATTGCAAACTGTCATGCCTTCTCAAACGCACTCCTCGAATTCCCGCTTGCGTTCATGCGGGCACGTGGTTAAAACTAACGGCCATCGTCATGCCGCGACTTCGCGACCCCGCCGATTACCGATGCACGCGCCAGTTGGAATCGCTTGCCGAGCGCCAGGGACGCCGATTCATCGCGGGCTGCGACGAGGTCGGGCGCGGAGCGTTATTGGGGCCGCTTTATGCCGCCGCCGTCATTCTCGACCCCGCACAATCCATCCCCGGGATCGACGACTCCAAAAAGCTCACACCCGGGCGGCGCGAGTCGCTGGCGGAAGAGATTCGCGCCAAGGCCCTGGCCTGGCAGGTGGTGGCCATCACCGCCAAAGAGGTGGACGCGCTGAACGTGTATGAGGCTTCGCGCCAAGGCATGCTGCGCGCACTCCGGGCCCTCAGCCCCGCGCCGGACTTCGTTCTCACCGACGCCATGCCTTTGCGCGACACCCATGGAGACTTCGGCACGCCCTACCGCGCCATCATTCACGGTGACGCGCGCTCGGTTTCGATTGCCGCTGCGTCGATTCTGGCCAAGGTGGCGCGAGACCGGCATCTCGTGGAGCTCGACGGCTTGTTCCCGCACTACGGTCTGGCCAGGAACAAAGGTTACGGCACCCGAGACCACCTCGCGGCGCTGGCTCGCTACGGTCCCTGCCCTGAACACCGCAAAACCTACCAACCGGTAAAGGACTGCTTGCTGCCGCTGTTCACCCACACGTCGCCGGCGCGATTCGAAGCGTGACTATCCCATGCCAACCCTATTGATCAAAGGCGGCCGCGTACTCTCACCGGAAGACAATCTCGACGGCGCGCTCGACGTGCAAATCGAGAGCGGAGTGATTCGCGCTATCGGCCCCAATCTTCCGGCTGGCGCGGACGAAACGCTCGACGCGCGGGGTTGGATCGTGGCGCCGGGATTGGTGGATATGCACGTGCACCTTCGCGAGCCGGGGGGCGAAGCGTCGGAAACGCTCGAAACCGGCCTGGCCGCGGCCGTGGCCGGGGGCTTTACTTCCGTTGCCACCATGCCCAACACCCGGCCCGTCATCGACCGGCCGGAACTGGTCGCAGCGCAAATCGCCAAGGCGCGGCAATTGGGCTTGGCGCGAGTGTTTCCCGTCGCGGCCGTAACCCAGGGGAGCGAGGGCGAATCGCTGACCGACTTCGAAGCCCTAGCGGCGGCGGGAGCGGTGGCGTTTTCGGACGACGGACGCCCGGTGAAAACCGCAGGCCTGCTGCGCCGCGCCCTCGAGCGCAGCCGCGAGCTGGGCGCACCCCTCAGCGACCACTGCGAAGACCCGAGCCTGAGCGCCGGCGGCGTAATCAATGAAGGACCGGTGGCGGACAAACTCGGCGTGCGCGGAATCCCCAACGCTTCGGAGGACGCATGCGTGGCGCGCGACCTGGTGATTGCGGAAACGACAGGAGGACACCTGCACGTCGCGCATCTTTCCACCGCGCGCGCGCTCGAAATGGTGCGGCAGGCCAAGCGCCGCGGCATTCGCGTGACCTGCGAGGTCACCCCCCATCACTTCGCGCTCACCGACGAGGCGGTGTTGGCGCACGGCACAAACGCCAAGATGAATCCTCCGTTGCGCAGCGCCGCGGACGTGGAAGCGATTCGCGCCGGAATCGCCGATGGCACCGTCGACGCCATCGCCACAGACCATGCTCCGCACG
>JASHTO010000732.1 GCA_030040515.1 Terriglobia bacterium | reverse complement strand
TAACGATTTCGCCCGCGCCAACCTGGGAATCGCACTGGTGAACAAAGGCGACTGGGACGGAGCCATCACGGAGTACCACAAAGCATTGGAAGAAAATCCCAAGAGCGACTTGATCCATGACAGCCTTGCTGTCGCTCTCGAGCACAAAGGTGACTGGGATGGGGCGGTCTCCGAATATAAGGAAGCGTTGCGGCTGAATCCGAATAGCGAAGCCGCGCACTCCGGGCTGGCCGCGGCGCTGGAAGGCAAGCAGGATTGGGACGGCGCCGCCGCGGAGGATCGCGAGGTACTGCGGCTGAATCCCACGAGCGATGCAGCGCACGTCGATCTGGCCGATGCCCTCCGCAACAAGGGCGACTGGGACGGCGCCATCGCCGAATATCATGCGGCCTTGAAATTGAACCCCAATAATGAACAGGGGCACGCCGGATTGGGCATCATTCTGGGAGCCAAAGGTGACCTGGACGGGAAGATTTCCGAGGAGCACGAGGCGTTGCGCATCAATCCCAATGACGCCGCCGTGCACGCCACGCTCGCTGATGCCCTGGAGCAGAAAGGCGACCGGGCAGGCGCCCTGAGTGAATATCAGGCCGCGGCAACGCTCGACCCTAAGAACTTGAATTACAAGCAAAACTGCGAACGCCTCCAGCGGTAGCTTGATTTCGAGGAGTGGGGAAGGCGCAGAGATTTTCGCGGGCTCACGAATTCCTCCCATCGCCACATCGTTGAAATCCGCTCGCCCGAAAGTGGGAAGGGCGGTCATTCCTGCGGCCAGTCAGCGTCTCATGGCGGCGGGCCGAAGCGATTCTATCTTTGCACCGCGAGATTCGAGGTGTCTGGCTGTGGACATCCACGTCATCAATCTTGACCGCAGCGCGGATCGGATGGCGGCGTTCGAGTCGCTCAATGGCCGATTGCCGGTGAATTTCATCCGGTTTTCCGCCATCGAGGGGAAAAACTCGAGACGCGGTCCGCTGGTGGACCAGGGGATTATCACCGCGGATCTCCGTTATGGTGACGGAGCATTGGGTATCGCCCTGTCCCATCTCGCCCTGTGGGATCTTGCGATCGAAAGAAACCAACCACTGACGATTTGCGAAGACGATGCGATCTTGAATCGCGGATTCGCTCAGACAACCGACGCCGTCCTGCAATCTCTTCCGCAGGATTGGCACATCATTTTGTGGGGCTGGAATTTCGATTCAATAGTTCTGTTTGACATGGTTCCCGGGGTCTCGCCGTGCCTTGGCATGTTCGATCAGGACCGAATGCGGATGGGCACCGACGCATTCCAATCCGCCGAGTTGCACGCCCAGCCTTTCCGCCTTTTCAAAGCCTTTGGGGGTGTCAGCTATTCCGTTTCTCCGCTCGGGGGCGGGGCGATGAAAAAGCTGTGCCTGCCCTTAAGCAACCGCGACGTCTTTATCCCGGGACTTGGGCGCGCCGTGCCCAACAACGGAATAGACGTCGCTCTGAATGACGTTTATCCCCGCATCAACGCTTTCATCTGCTTTCCGCCGTTGGTGATAACCCGGAACTTCCACAGCAATTCTACCGTTCAGGAAGCAATTTGAATTCGGTGGGATCGCCCGGCGCCGCCATTTGCTCGGTGTAGTGGCATCCGCGAAAATGTTGATGGCGTGAATTGCCAATTGATCAGAAAGGTCATCCCGTGCCCTCCATGCCGTCACCGCAGCAAAGCCTGCAAAAGCTCTTCAAAAAAGGTCTGAAGTACCATCGCGAGGGCCGAATTGCGCAGGCGGAGTCATGTTATCGCAAGATTTTGAGGTTGAACCCGACGTCTCTCGAAGCTCGCGAAATGGCACGGATTCTGGAAACGAAACCCGGGTCACTTCAGGAGGCCCTCCCACCGGCGAACTCATACCTTGATGCGGACCCTGCGACGCTTGCCGCCCGCACCGCAGAATTTCTTGCCAAGGGAAAGAATCAGCCCGCCATTGACTGCCTTCGCCGGCTCACGGAGCTCCGGCCGGACTCCGTGCAAGCTCACCTGCAACTTGGTGAAGTGCTCGAACGCACGGAAGATTTCAAGGCGGCCGCAAAATCCTACCAGCGCGCGCTCGACCTTCAGCCCGGTTCCGCGGATCTGCACTGCTATTTGGCACGGGCACTTTTCCGCAGTGGTGCGCCGCGGGAGGCAGCCGAGCTTTACCAGCGGGCGCTGGCCATCGATTCACAAAGGTACGACATCTACAACGACCTGGGGCTGATGCTCACCAACGTCGGAAATTTTGGCGCGGCCATTGAAGCCTTCAAGCGGTCGCTCCGCCTGAATCCCCAATGCGCGAAGACCATTGCCGGCCTTGGGTATCTTTTCGAAAGCAAGGGAGACTTCATTTCCGCTTCTGAAGCCTACCGCGATGCCATCAAGCTCGACCCGACGCTCGCTGCCGCCTACGTCGATCTGGGTTTCATCCTCTATGGATTGGGTGAGGTCGCGGAAGCAACCGATTACTTCGAACGATTGCGGGCTATACAGCCGGATTCCGCTGAAGCCACTGCCAATTTGGGAATCATTCATCTGCTGCAAGGCAACTTCGCGGCCGGGTGGGCGGAATATGAAGCCCGGCGAAGGGTTGGAATCGGCGAGGGCCGCGTCCTGACGCAGCGCCAGTGGAAGGGCGAGCCGCTGAACGGCGCGACCATCCTGCTCCACGCCGAACAAGGCTTCGGCGACACGCTCCAGTTTGTTCGATATGTTCCGCTGGTGGCGGCGCGAGGCGGGAAAGTGGTGCTGGAGGTCCAGCCCGGGTTGCGGCGCCTGCTCTCGCGCACCGATGGAGCGATGCAAGTTGTGAGCCGAGGCGAGCCGCTCCCCGAATTTGCCCGGCAATGCCCGCTGCCGAGTTTGCCGCTGGCGTTCGGGACAGAGATGAACACCATTCCGGCGAAAGTTCCCTATGTCTACCCTGACCCGGTGTTGGTGGATGAGTGGCGCGAAAAACTTCAGGGAGATGGGCGGCGCATCGGGCTGGTATGGGGCGGCAATCCCGAAATGCAGCGCGATCGATTGCGCTCCGTCCCGCTGGACGCGCTCATGCCGATTTTGAAAGTCCCCGGAATCACCTTCTACTCCCTGCAGGTGGGTGCGGCGAGCGCGCAGGTGAAGAACTTGCCCAGAGACGTGCGAGTGATCGACCTTGCACCGCAGTTGAAGGATTTCGCGGACACCGCGGCGGCGGTGGCCAATCTCGATCTAGTGATCTCGGTTGAAACCAGCGTGGCGCATCTTGCCGGCGCCATGGGCAGGCCGCTCTGGATCATGCTCAACAAAGGCTGCGACTGGCGCTGGTTCCTGGAACGCGAAGATAGCCCCTGGTATCCCACCGCCCGCCTCTTCCGCCAATCCGCAATCGGAGAATGGAAGGACGTGGTGAGCTGCATTGAGGGCGAGCTGCGAGGTAGACAGAACTCCTCCCAGCGGATGCGTGACTGGTGAAATACCGTCATCTAGTGTAGTGCGTCCAACATTTCTTTTCTTTACATTGACGACGCCCGTGAAACCCGTGCTTTCGGTCGACGTGACGATACTTAGAGGGCAGAAAATACGTAAAGCTATGTGTGACGCACTACACTAGCTGTTCCATCTACCGGCAAGTGTGCTGGCCGGGTCGGCGAAGGATTGGAAGCGGACGAAGCGGATGATGGGTTGGTCCTTCAGGGACGCGAGCGGCATAAAGCCTCTGCCCACCATCTCCTCAGCGGCGGCGTGGGTGAGCAGGACCTCGGCGCAGGGTTTGCTTCGCGATTCGCCATCTTGGGTATAAATGTAAATGGGCAGGCCGGAGATTTCAAACAACGCTCCGGGACGCATCTCCCAGCCTTGCTCGGTGAAGGTTTGGGCCAGCAATAAAGCCGCGGCAAAAGCCGGATTCGCCCACAAATAGTCTTCGTGCCCGGCATCTTCCTCTTCAAAATCGAAAAGTTCGGTGGTCTCTGTCTCCTTGCCGTAAGGCAAACGAACCATGAAGCGCGGCAGACACAAGCCCAGGTAGCGCGCTTCGGCAAGGCCGCGCACCATCTTCCACGCGGCGGCGGTTTCCGCCGGGGGTTCACTCTTCCATTTGTGCAGGTCGGGCAAATCCTCGATCGATTTGCACGCCAAAAGGCCCGGGCTCGCACTGGTGATGAACGGAGCGTTTGCCGCAGCGGCAACTTTTCCCAACCGGGCGAGCAGGGCCGCGTCTTCGCGAGTGGGTTCGAAAGTGTAATTCCCAGCCAGGACGGCCCAGGTCTCCGCGCCCGGTGTGCCGACGGTTTTTTCCACCAGCAACCGATACAGGCCCGTGGTACGGAGGTCGGGGGAAGAACCCAGGTCGCGGAAGAGTTCTTCCTTGCTGATGTCGATCAGCAGCAGCTTCAGGCTGGAACTTGTCTCCAGATTTCGCACCAAAAAGAAAACCGCGCGCCAGGCGGCTTCGAGCGCCTGAAAAGCGGGGTAGTGAAGCAGCGCGCTCATCTGCGCGCTGGTGGCCATATCCATCAGGGCTACCGCTTCCGCCTGGCGCGGATCGGCCTTGGGAACAACGTGCGGAGCGATGATGCTTCGCACGAGGGAGGTAAGGGCGTCGGTGCGGCCGGAGGCGTGCGGCTGGTCGGCCTGTTTTTCCGTTGCTTCCAGCATCTCGCCCAGAAGGTCGCCGGAAACGGCTTGCTGAACGTCCTGGCTTGTGTCCCGTCGCGTTGGAGGAGGGGGTGGAGGCGCAGCGGGTGCGGTTCCGCGAATGCCCAGGGCATCTGCGGTTTCGGCAAAAGTATCGCGATCGCTGAGCTTGTCGCGCGTGTCGCGCAGCTTCTGAAAAAGCTCGACACGGCGGAAGAGGCTGTCCGGATGGAAATCCTCAAAGTCGTCGAATTTCAGTGAAACCTTGTGGCTACTCGCGCTGCCCACGGGAATTTCCAGGCGCGGTGAAATCTTCGCAAAAATGGAATCGAAATTGTCCCGGTCGATCAGCGTGGGGCGCCGATTCGCCAGCGCCTCACCAATCTCCATGAGCTTGCGATTGCCGCGGCCGCTGAAATCGCCCAACAGGGCAACTCGAAACGGCGTTTCCGACCTGGGGTTCTCGGAAAACTTCTCGCGGCCTCCTGTTACGTCGAGATTGATTTCACCATAAGAGTTCCGATCGGGCATGGAGACGCTCCTTACCTCGGCAATTTCGAACTGTCGTGTGCATTCGGGACTGAATGACCATGGAATTGTATGCTCATTGGCTTCGCCATCCAAGCCCTGAATTGCCCGAGTGAGTCTTACGCCATCGGGCGGGCCGTGCGACGTCAATCTCGCGACTGAAGGAAACCTTCGCCCATCCTAAAAGCAGCGGCGATTCACATAATGATCCCCACCCAATCGCCCTCCAGATTGAATTCGTTGAAGCCGCCCGCCTCGTTTTTCAGAAGATAGCCCACCCATTCACCTGCCACGTCAAAAAGGTTGTAGCCCTCCCGCTTGTTGTCAACTGCAAAGGCCACCCACTCAAGTTGCAGGTCGAACAGCAGGAATACTCCCTGGTTGAGCGTGTTGACAACGTATCCCGCCAACCCCGAATCGGGCGTCCAACGGCACACCCCGGAATAACGGTCAGTTTTCTTGGGGTCAAGCGAGGCGTTTTCGACAGGGTTAAGTGAAGCGTTGCAGAGCGGGTCCATTACGCGACAAAATTTCGGACTGATCGTCGCGTTGTGCAACGGGTTGAGCCAGGGGTTGAACCTCGGGTTCAGGGAGGCGTTTCCCTTGGGATTGATCCTGGGGTTGAAAAGAGGATTGATGTTGGGGTTGAACTTGGGGCGCTCCGGGCAGCCGGGCATTCGAATTCCTCTCTTTCATCTTCCGAATCTCAACCAATTCATTCCAGAACTCCGCGAAATACCTTGAAGTTTGCGTCCCATCGCCGGGATGCCCACTCGCACAAATGCCTGCGCCGCCCGTGTTGTGTGGCGGGTGAGGCGCGAAGACTCTGGAACACCCGGGTTCAGTTACACGCCTATCATAGGTTATGACCGCGTCCTTTGGAAACCCCTACATTCCCCGCATGCGCTCGGGCATAAGCGCGCGACCCAGGCAGGCAAAGGCTCCCATATCCTCGGTGTGGCCGAGAAGCCGTTCCACATCGGCAAGTGACAGAGTCATTCAGAAACTCGAAGAAAGGCGAGGGAAGATGCAAGTACGCTGATCTGTGAATGTCTGCGCGCCATTGCGCAAACCTCTTCGTCTTTAGGGTGAAAGGGGTGCCACACGATGGGTTGAACACCGGCGCGCGGGGAAGGGACGCGGGCTCACAAAATCCCAGACCATATCCGCGCGCCGGTTACACGGCACTGAACATCTTCGCGACGCCCGAATGATCCAAGGCGCGATGACCGCCGCCCGGAAGCTCAACCTCAGTCCTGTCCGACAGGAAGAGGACCCGCCCGAGGAGTCGTCCCTCCAAGGTCAGGTCAGCTACCGCTTCCAAAACGGGCTTATTTTTCTCCGGGTCGGGTTGTTTACCCGTCTTATGAGTCTGGATCAACAATTTGCCGGTGGGGAGGCGGGCTACCCCCGCCCAACGAAAATCAGCCTTCCGGTCGATCTCAAGAAGGGCCCCCCGCTGCTCGATTGCTTCCGTGATTTGTTGAACGGCTTCTTCCATTCGCTCGAGAAGCTCACTCTCTGTCATCCAACCTCCTCAACTTCATAATCCACTCCGCACTTTCAGGCGCGGAGCCCACCGGATTTGTCACGCTTTTTTCTGGTTACCAACGGCTTGTTTTGCTATCCCCGCCCGTTGCTTGCGCTCCATAGCATCATTCAACCAAGGCAGAGAAATCAACTGGAATCTTAGGAAATACTGCCTAACCAGCCACATTGGAAACACACTTCATGGAAGTGAAGAAACCCTTTTGCAGAATGGGGGGCGCTCCGGAGGTATCCAGGTCAAATTGCACGGTGACCGGCTTGCCATTGGGTGCGGTCATGGGCCGCCCATCCGCCACGCGGAGCACCCACTCCACGTTGTAAATGCTTCCGTTCTGAACCGTCTTGTCGGCGCTCGCGAAGAAATGGAAAACCCCCCAGGTTCCCGTGTAGCTCGGGAAGCCGAGAGGTGATCCGCCGGCAATCTTCACCGTCAGCGTGACACCCGTCCCTCCACCCGGCCAGGTGAATTGTTGGAACGAAGTATTTCCACCGGAATAACTCAGCTCCTGACCATCAATGTTCAAGGTAAGCCCCGTGACGCTCTCCGTGGGATGCGGGCGAAGTGAATACTTGAACTGAATTTGCTTGTCGCCCCCGGAGTAGAGAGCCTTCTGCACGCTCGTGGCACGATTGAAAAATGCCAGGAAGGCCGGATTCGGCGCCTGCGTCGCCTGGGGATTGGCGATGTAGCCCGGCCCCTCCGGAAGGAGAAGGTTTTTCAAAGCCGAATTATAGTATTGAGAAAGTGCTCCCGAACTCGGGTTAAAGAAGCCGTCCAGATCCTGAACCGTGGCTTCGCTGGTGGCTTGTGAATTAAAGGGGAACTTGGAAGTAAGCGGGATCATTTGCGCGCACAATCCCGCGCCGCTCACGGGGCCAGGTTTGAGGACCGCCGCGATTGAAACGATGGGGGCCAGAAGAAGGTTCTGGACGAGCTGGTCCACGTGGCCCTCCTGGTCAATCTTGAATCCCTGCCCGATTTGGTTGGCGGCCTGCTTGGCATTTTGGGCGTCGCTTTGGCACTGCGCTTTTGCCGCCTCTTTATCTCCGGGGGTTGTGTTCGCCCTGTCCAGACAGCTCTGGAGACCGCTCAGGCCCTGAACGTAAGGCTTGTTGGCGTCACCAATATACTGATTCTGATCCTGGCATTTGGGGGAAACCACCATCTGGACAGGTTGGAACGCTTTGAGCACGTCGGGTTGGTCAACTGCCGTGTTGTAAGCCGCGGTACAAAGGAGAGCCAACAGCGGGGACTGGTTGCCCGAGAGTTTCAGGAGCTTATCCGCGGAGTCCCCCAGGCCACCGTAACGGACCACGCCGGCGCCTCTCAGGAAAGCGCGCCATTGATCGATGTAGTCCCGCTGATATCGGTCGCGAAGGTCGGTGCTCAATTTTCCCAAATCAAAGTTGGCGGTTCCTTCCTGCCCCAGCACCCACTGCTCGCCGCTGAAATACTTGGGAAGATTTTGAAGGGCATTTTGGATGAAGGTCCAACCACCTTTCGTAAACGCGCCGCTCACTTCAGTCCGATCGACCACTACCTCCGCAGAGCCCGGGAATTGCTTGTTGAAATTGACCGGAGGATTGGCTTTCTCCGCCTCCGTCAGAACGCCGCGATAGACGCGCTCTTCACCAGAAAACTGTGAGAGGTAATTGCGAGCCCGCGCCACCACCAGCGTGTCATACTCGGAAGTGTAGGGGTTTTGATCCTTCAACTCGTCACTGTAAAAATCGAATTGTTTTTGCGCCAGTTGGGCACGGTCCTGATCGATCTCCCGCCCCGAACTCCAGGCTTTCATCAAAATGGGCGAGAGGAACAGCACCGTGCTCTTGTCGGAATTGGCGGTCGTGATGAGATACGCCTTCAGGGTGTCGTAAGGGGGAGCATATTGATCCGTGGGAGTGGGTGCGGCGGGAAGCGAAGAGAGCGTCTGGATCAGGCTCGCCTGCGCCTGCCCAAACAGCAGCAGTTTGAATTGTTGGAAATAAATGCTTCGAACATCCGGATAGAGGGAATCTCCAACAAATAATCCCCAACGCATGCTGAAGGGCCGCCCGTTCTGTCGATAATCCGATAAAGTGACGAGTGACTGTCGCAGAGCCTCCAGCTTGTTCAGGGAGTCCAGGGAGGGCAGTTGCTGAGCATTCAACTGGACATCGGAGAATCCTTGCGCGGCCGAAGCCACCTCGCTTTCCAGGCTCTTGTTCCGGGCGAATGAGATGATGAAACCCAAAATGAAGATCAGCAGGATTGCGGTTGCGCTTGCCAGCAGAATTCGTCTCCACACGCTGGTCTTTGTGCTGGCGGCGCTTGTGTCGAGGGCGCGGTTATCCTTGAGGAAGATGTCACTGAAAATATGGGGGAGAAAAACCCATTGGGGAACCCTGCGGCTTTCGCCCGCTTCGGAAACCTGGCCTCGCTGGGGAATCATGGCCTTGGCCTTGCGGATATCAAAGATGCTGGTGGCACCCACATCCTCCACAGCGGCGGAGGACTGCGCCATGGTTTCCTCCTGAGCAACGGTGGGGCCGGAAGTAGTGATCACCACGGGCCTTACGCCCGTAAAGTAGAACCCGCGCAGGAACGGGCCGGTGCGCAACTGGCTGGGCCGGCAAAGATCGACGAGCAATTGCACCAGCAAGGGCTTCAGCTTTCTGAACTCTCTGGGGAATTCATATGTGGGAGGGAGTTTGGTGGCGTCAAACTCCTGCGAAAGCATGCTGATGCGGCGGTCTGCAAGAGATTGAAAAAGATTGTCGAACTCGGCTGAAATTCTGGCGCTCTCCTGCTCGGCATAGACGCCGGTGGCATAGGTCACCATGGGGAGCGTCGCGCCAAATACCAGGGAAGCTTCGTCATTGGTGAAATTGCGGACGTAGTCAAGGAAAAATTGCAGGCGATCGGCGCGCGTGAAAAGCACATAGACCGGCAGGCTGATGCCCAGCAGTTGGGAGATTTC
>JASHTO010000731.1 GCA_030040515.1 Terriglobia bacterium | reverse complement strand
GCGCCTGATACTGCACCGCCCAAGGATACAAGAACACCGTCTCCACATCGAAGACCACAAAGAGAATCGCCACCACGTAATAGCGAATCGTGTAGCGATGGCGCGAGTCGGATTCCGGCGTGATGCCGCACTCGTAGGGCATCACCTTCTCCGCTGTAGCGCGAAAGGAGGGCCGAATCAACTTGAAGATCCAGAGCGTCGCCACCGGGAAAATCGCGGCGATCAGGCCGAACATCAGGATGGGACCGTAGGAGTTCAGCATGTGCCCTCCGAATCGAAGGCGGAATCATAGCACAAATCCTCGCATTGGCATTTCCTAAAATCAGTGCCCGCCGCACTGCCCTCGTCGCGTGCTATATTGCCTGCTGATTTGCTGATGAACCTTTGGGAAGGAGGTATTACGGATTGCAACCCAGGGAGCCAAGCCGGACGGCGCTCGCCGCAGCCCGCCATCGGGCCGCGCACCAGGTTTTGGAGGGCGGTAGGATTTTCACCGACCCTTTGGCATCGCTCATTCTGGGCGAAATGGCCGAGGAGGTGGCTCGCGACGCCCAGCAGCACACTTCGCGCCGACCGATGCGAATCTTCATCGCCGCCCGGACGCGATTTGCCGAAGATTCATTGGCCGCGGCGGTCGACCGCGGGACACGCCAGCTTGTAGTGCTGGGGGCAGGTCTGGACACCTATGCGTACCGCGGAGCCTGCCGCGAGAGCCTGCGGATTTTCGAGGTCGATCATCCCGCCACGCAGGCCTGGAAGCGCAGGCGGCTGGCCGATGCCGCCATTCCCCTCCCCGTTGGGTTGACTTTCGCGCCCATCGACTTCGAGCGCGTAACTTTGACAGAAGGTTTGAAGGCTGTGGGGTTCCAACCGAACGTCCCAACCTTCTTCACATGGTTGGGAGTCGTACCTTACCTGACGGACGGGGCAATTTGGTCGACGCTCACATTCATCGCCAAGCTGCCGGGCGGCGCGCAGGTTGTGTTTGACTACGCCGACCCGCTCGAGACCTTGACCACCGAAAGCCGAGCGCGCCACGAAAAGCGCGCCGCCCGCGTGACCCAGTTAGGTGAAGCTTGGCTAACCTATTTCGAAGCCGCCACACTTCACCCGAAATTGCGCGAACTCGGCTTCACCGAAATTGAAGATCTCGGCCCGCGTCAAATCGCCGCGCGCTATTTTCCCAGCCGCGCCACCATCGCCCCCGAGCGCGGCGGGCACATTTTGCGGACGGCGGTAAACCCCAATCGATAATGCGTCCGCCCTGCAAGAGTGCAAAGCAGAAATCGTCATAACACTTGACTTACCGAGCGGATGCAATTATATTCATAATGAATACAAGCGAAGGAGCTGCGCAATGGCCAAAACCCTGACCATGCGGCTGGACGAGGAGACCTATCAAACCTTCGTTCAGGCCGCCCGAGCCGAGCGGCGGTCGCTTTCCAACCTGGTTGAGACCGCAGCCCTTCGGCACATCCAAGATACTCAATTCGTGGATGATGCCGAGATGGCGGAGATTCTTGCACGGCCAGAGCTCGTGAAGCGTTTGAAGGCGGGGTCACACGATGCCCAAAAGCGGCGGGGCCGATTCGTCACAGGCCTATAGAATGTTTGAAACCCGCAGTTTCCTTACCGACTTGGAGAGCCTGGGTAGCGCAGCGGAAAAGCGCCTGCTGACTAAGCTCTGTGACGGTGTGTACCCTGCACTTTGCCAAACTCCCTATTTCGGCCCAAACATCAAACGACTAAAGAACTGGGATCCCCCCACCTGGCGCTATCGCGTCGGCGACTGGCGCTTCTTCTACGAAATCGATGAAGCCAAGCGGATTGTATTCATGACCGCCGCCGACCACCGCAAGGAAGCTTATCGCTAGGCCCATCGTCAAAGCGCTCTGTCACGAAATCGTACGGCACATCAATCGTCTTCGTCAGGTCGAGGAAACTCGGCAGACCACCGCCGCCGAGCGAGACGTCACACCCACGCGCAGGAGGCCAGCCCCGATGCGCCTACCTGAACGTCAGCGCGACGCGGAAGGCCACGAAGCTAAACTCAGCAAGGTCGGGGTATGCGTTTTTGAGGATGCTACCGCCGTGACCGTAGTAGCGAGCGTCAAAGCGCAGGCCCGCATGCTTCGACGCGAAAAGGTCGACGCCGCCCCCGAGATTGAAGCCGCTGGTATTTTTCCCCAGGGATAAAGATGAGTGTCCGAAAAGAGTGTTGTAACCCCCGGCGACAAAGGGCGAAATGATCTGGCGTTTGGTTTTCTTGTCGAAGTAGTGATACATCACATCGGCCGAACCCACGCCGATCGTGTAAGAGTTGTAGTGTATATCCCCGGGTCGGGTGAAGCCCGTAGCGCCGAGCTCGAGGCCCAGGCCTAAACCGGAGGAGCTGGTCAGTTCCCCTCCAAAACCCGCGGCAGGACCCATGCTATGCGTCGCGTCGCCAACAAAAACGTATCCCAAGCCCAGAGGTTGATGATTCGTTTCCTGTGCGAATACTATTCCGGTAGTCATCATGAACATGGCTACGGTCGTCGTGAATTTGTTCATTTGGCACCTCGAATGATTTGTTCCTTCAAAATAACTTTTCAAACGCCCGCTTCAGGCGCACACCTCCCCCTGAGCGCCGCAGCCCCTGATGGGCCAATGCCAATCAAGGACCTGTGGCACAGTCTGAGAACTGAAAGGTTGTTTGGCAGGAAATCAGTGCGCGAGATTAGGGCGCGTGGGCGTGGGGACCGCCACGTAAACGGCGCATTACGATGAGAATCAGCCCGCCGATTCCCAGCAGCGTGACGCCCGCCCAGACGTAGAACAGAAAGCTGGGCGAGCCGGAGTAAATAAATGCGTCAAGCAGGGTGCGCAGGATGTGTGGAGACAATCCCGGTGTCATGGGACCGCGCAGCAGGTAGCGAAGGTCGGCAGTGGGCGGTGGATTGCCGCTCTGAATGGCGCTCTGGAAAATGTACCAGTAGGGGCGATAGGTCAGATAGAGCGTGACGGAGGAAAACAGCATTCCCACCGCGCTGCTCAGGCCCACGATGATGGCCACGGGCCTGACGCGTTGTGCCACAAAGCCTCCCCCCAGGCGCCTGCCGGCGACGAGGATGGCGAAGGCCACGACCGCGAGGCCGGCGAAGATCAGAATCATCAGGCCCGACATTTCCACCACGGCGGCGTTCCGGCCCGCTGTCCTGAGGTCAAAAGCCGATTCGCCCGGGAAGCCGGGATGCCTGCCCTGGGCCGCGTCGAATTTGGCGGCGAGATAGCCGAAGGTCGCAGCCGCCGAGGCATCGCCCGCGCTTCCGAAGGAAGCCTGAAGGCGGCGGTAGGCCAGGGATTGCAGGCCCGTGCCCATCCAACGCTCGAAGTCGGTGTGCGCCTGGGCGTCAACCCTCTGGCCGAAGCGCGCGACTGACCAATACTGCTCTCGACCGCCTTTCCGGTCGCCTTGAGCTTCCAACTTTTCACCGGCGGCGAGTAGCGATTGGGCGTATCGCTCCGGCCCGTCAAAGGTGTAAGGCGCCAAATCGACCTGATCCCTGTCGAGGACTTCAAACGGATCATAAAACTCGTACCGAATCACCACCTGCTGCGTCAGTTTCGCGACGCGGTCGAGGTAGTCATCAAACCCGGGCGAATCAAACGCCGCGGCCATGGCGCCACGCCACGCTCGCTCCTGCTCCGGGGTGGGCGGCGACGACCAACCCTGGTGAACGCTCCCCTGCTCAATCAATTGTGCCGAGATCAGGTGAAACACAGCGTTCTGCGGGTCCCACTGATTCAACATTTCGACCCATTCGGCGGATTGAGGAAGGCCGGGGCGCCGCATGACGACCACGGCGTAAATCCAAATCAAATTGGGGTCGAGACGGACGGCTTCTTCCGCCAGTCGAGCGCTCTCGGCCGGCGCATCCTTCATGCGAATCGCGCAGAAGGCGATCCCCTCAGCATCGTGCCGCGCCTCAGCCCGGCGGGCGAGGTCCGCGAAGTCCGGCTGCGCGATGGGACGTCTTCCCGAGGCAGCGGAGGCGAGCCGAATGAGGTCATGCCAGGGAGCGAGTGCGATTCGGAAGGCCTGCCGGAAAGGCGGTGAAGCAAAAAACACCAGCGCCGCCAGAATGCAGGTTCCCGCCACGGCGACTGTGGCGTTGCGCAGGGTCCGGTTTTTGGCCAAAAGACCGTCGTCAGGAGCGATGCCCTGCCCGCCTTTTCCCGGCACGATCAGGGCGATGAGAGCCTGGCGGGCAAGAACTCCGGCGCTGCCCATGGCCCACCCCACAGCCCCCCACGAGCCTTCCACGTGGGTCAGCTCGGCCGCCATCGCCCGGCCCCAGTCGCGCG
>JASHTO010000730.1 GCA_030040515.1 Terriglobia bacterium | reverse complement strand
CGCAAGCTGCTCCGCAACGCCGTACTCTGGGCGCATGATGGTCCGCTGCCGGTTGAAACGGATGCGCCCCTGGCGGTCGAGGTCCGGTGTTACCGGCAGGGCAATCGCCACCTCGTGCACCTGATGAATTATGTCACCAGCGCGATGCGGGGCTGGGCGGATGTGGGTGGGCCGGCGATTGAAGATGCCGTTCCCATCCCGGACATTACCATCCGACTGCACGTGGCGACACCGCCGGCGCATGCGTACTTGGCATCGAACAAGCAATCAGTTCCGTTCGAGTACCTCAATAGCTTTGCCTCGATGCGTGTAACGAAGGTCGAAGTTTTTGACATCTTAGTTGTGGAATGAGCCGTTATGCCGAATGGAAGATTTCAGGGAAAAGTCTCGATCGTTACGGGCTCCGGGCAGGGAATTGGGCGCGAAATCGCCTTGGCGATGGGGCGCGAAGGGGCTTCCGTTGTGGTAGCGGACTGGAACGAGATAAAGGCGCGAGAGGTCGCAAGCGAGATAGGCGCGGCCGGCGGTGCCGCCCTGCCGGTGAAAGTCGATATCAGCGATGCCGGTCAAGTCGAGGCGATGGTACGGCAGACGCTTGCGGCATTCGGGCGTATCGACGTATTGGTGAACAACGCTGGCATCGGGCACGTAAAACCCTTCCTCTCCATCACCCTGGAGGAGTGGAACCGCGTGCTAACCATCAACCTGACCGGCCAGTTCCTTTGCGCGCAAGCCGTGGCGCGCGTGATGCTGCAACAAGGCGGCGGTCGGATTGTGAACGTCGCATCCATTTCGGGCGAACGCGGGGGGACGGGACGGGCAGCCTATGGTGCGGCCAAGGCGGGAGTGATACTGCTCACCAAGGTCATGGCTGTCGAGCTGGCAGCCAAAGGCATCGGCGTGAACGCGATTTCGCCGGGACCGACCGAAACCGAACAAGTGCGCCAGTGCCATGACGACGCCACACGTGCAGCCTATCATTCTGTTCTTCCCATCAAGCGCTATGCTGCGCCTTCTGAAATCGCCAATACGGCCTTGTTTCTCGCTTCGCAGGAGTCCAGCTTCGTCAATGGCCACATCCTGAACGTCGATGGGGGATTCGGCGCCGCCGGTCTGATCTTCGAGCCACGGTGAGGAAATGCCCTTGGAATCGGGCGCCGTGGCGTCAGCTTTCTTTACCGGTACCCCTGATGGTCAGCCATTCTCTATATACGGCAGTGCGATGGCGAGTCGTCGCGGTGGTGTTCGTACTGGCATTCATCACCATTGCCGCGCGGGTTTGCATCTCCTCGGCCAAGCTGCCCATGGCCGCCGATCTTCGTATCACCGATGTCGAGTTCGGCTGGGTGTTCGGCGTATTCGCCATCGGATACTGCGTTGCCATGGTTCCGGCCGGCTGGATGGGGGATCGAGCCGGACCGCGGGTTTTCCTCGCTGTGATCGTGGGTTGCTGGGCTCTTCTGACCGCTGGCACCGGCTTGGTATCAGGTTTGGCCTCGCTGATTGTCTTGCGTCTCCTGTTCGGTATGGCCGAGGCGGGAGTTTACCCCACGGCGACGAGGGCTCTTTATGATTGGATGGCGTCCGCGGAGCGGGCTTCAGCGCTGGGGTTGCTCATGGCGGGCTCCCGCGTGGGTGCGGCGTTGGGACTCGCTCTCGCCACGTACATCATCTTGTGGTGCGGATGGCGAGCCTGCTTCTGGTTCCTGGGGGCTGCCGCGATGGCTTGGGCCGCCGGGTGGTATATCTGGTACCGGGATGTTCCTGCCGGGAAAGGCGGTGTTTCCCCCGGCGAACTCGAGTATATACAGGCTTCCAAAGCTAAGGAACCGGAACCTTCCAAGACCGGTGGTTCCTGGCCGGCAATCGTTTTTTCAGCATCCGGGGGCCTGCTGCTGTTCCAATACTTCGCCAATAATTTCAGCCTTTTTCTGGTGTATAGCTGGATGCAGCCATACCTTCAGCAGCGCTTCCAGATGCAGTCAGCAAGCGCGGGAATCTACGCGGGCCTTCCGATTTATTGCGGTCTCGTAGCCACCTTAGCGGGAGGATTGACGGTCGATCGCCTGTTCCGGAGCGGCCTTGGCAAGTGGTCAAGGGCCATTCCCGCGATCGGCGGATTTGTGCTGGCATCATCCGGCCAGGTGCTGGCGAGTCTTGCCAGGTCTCCGAATTGGTTCGTCCTCTGGTTTGGCGTAGTGGTATTCGGACTCGACTTCACGGTGAGTCCAAGCTGGACGCTCTGCTCCGATCTCGGTCGTGAACGCACGGGGACCGTCTCAGGGGCTATGAATATGCTGGGAGCACTTGGGTCGTTCGCGTGCTCGCTGGCCTTCCCTTACGCCCTCCGATCTCGAAACGGCGTCACAACGTTTTTTTCGATAGCCGTAACGCTCGATATTATAGCGATCTTTTGCTGGGTTTGGCTGGGTCGGGAGCTTGTGGTTCAGCCTTGAGTCGGCGACGATAGGGGTGACGGAACCATCAAGAAGCTGAATAAAACCGTGCCCTGGACGCCGGCCGAAGAGAAAGGGCGATACCGGCGCCATGGGGGACAGGCACGGTCACCCCTCTTTTTTATTGTGGGTCACCTGGTCAGGAACCTAAAACCCTCCCGCGATTGACCATCAACCTGCTGAGTGGTGGAAAGCACGCTGGCGGGCAAGTCGCCATCCAGGACGTTCTCATTGTTCCTGTTTCTTCAACTTCCATCGACGAATCACTGGTCATGGCCTATGATGTGTACCAGGCCGCAGCGGCCTTGGTGGAGCGCCGCTAC
>JASHTO010000729.1 GCA_030040515.1 Terriglobia bacterium | reverse complement strand
TCCTCGCCCGCCCGACGCGGGCCGGTGAGGAGGGAGGTGTAGGTGGTGAGTTTCTGCCCCGTGCCCGAGCGGCCGAGCAGCCTCAGGAAGACCCCAAGATCCGCAAGCCGGGGAATGAGCTTCTCAATTCCCACCAGTGCGATGTGCACTCGCGGCAGCGTGGTGCACATGCGGATGTTGCCCTCGTTTTCCACTGTCACCACAGTTCCCGTTTCGGACACGGCAAAGTTGGCGCCACTCACCCCTACGCCGGCCTTCTGAAACATTTCGCGCAACGCCCGGCGGGCGATGGCGGTAAGCTCTTCCGGTACGTTGGTGCGTTCCGCTTTAATGTGCTTCACGAACAGGTCAGAAACATCATCGCGAGTCTTGTGGATGGCGGGGCCCACGATGTGCGCAGGCCGCTCACCCGCCAGTTGAATGATGAATTCTCCCAAGTCAGTTTCTATGGGGCGAATTCCCGCGTGCTCGAGCGCGTGGTTCAATTCCACTTCCTCGGCTACCATGGTCTTCGCCTTAACGACTTCCTTTGCCCCCGCTTGCCGGACGATGTCCAGCACAATCTTGCAGACCTCTTCCGCCGTGGCAGCCCAATGAACTTTGCCGCCGTTGCGCTCCACGTTGTCGGCAAACTGGCCGAGGTAGTAATCGAGATTCTCGATGATCTGGCGCTTTGCCTCGCGCCCGGCTTCGCGCAGGCGCTCGAAGCCTGCAAACCCGGAGACGGAATTCAGGCGGTGCGTGTACAAGCGCAGTGTGGAGGAGCGATAGGCCTCCGCCAAACGCGCATTGGCGATCGTCTCGCCACCGATTTGATGAATCTCGTCGCTGTGAATGCCGGTGTCGGACATGGGTTGTAGCGGCGGTCTACGACCGCCGGACGGCGCTCGTAGAGCGCCGCTACAGATCTGCTATCGCTGTGCCAAAATTTCCGCCAAGTGCATTGTCTTTAGGGCTGCGCCTTGCCGATGGATCAATCCCGCCAGATGCATCAAGCACCCTCCATCGGCAGCCACCAGGTATTCCGCGCCTGTCTCCGTGGCGGCGCGAATTTTATCCTGCCCCATGGGCACGGACACTTCGGGGAATTTGACCGAGAATGTTCCACCGAACCCGCAGCAGAGCTTGTAATCCTGCATCTCCACCAAATCGAGCCCCTGCACATTGCGCAACAATTTGCGCGGGGCGTCATCAACCCCCAACTCGCGCAGCAGATGGCAGGAATCGTGGTAAGTCACACGATGCGCAAAGCGTGCCCCCAGGTCTTCCACTTTCAAGACTTTCACCAGAAATTCCGAAAACTCGAAAAATCGCTTCTGCAATTCCCGGCATTTGCGCAGAAGCTCCGGGTCGTCCTCAAAGAGCTCGGAATAGAAAACCCGCACCATGGCCGAGCAGGAACCCGAGGGGGCAACGACATAATCCGCGTTGTCGAACAATTCCAGCACCCGGCGAGCAACGCTGCGCGCCTCGTCCCGGAAGCCGGTGTTGAATGCCGGCTGGCCGCAACACGTCTGCTGCGGGTTGAAAGTGACATCCACATCCAACCGGCGGAGAATTTTCACCACGCATTCGCCGACTTGCGGAAAGAATTGGTCAGCAAGGCAGGTGATAAAGAGCGCTACACGAGGTCTGGCCATGATGACGTGAATAAGCAACGCTATCGGAAATCGGGCTACGGGTCAAGGTGCAGGCGCAGTCGTGGTCGGACCGTTCGGAATTTCGTAGGGGGCACCCCTTGCGGGTGCCCTGCCCAGCAATGCTGGGCCAAAGGGCAGGGACAAGCCCTGCCCCTACAACCTTGATTCACCGAGTTGCAGGGCTTCGGCGTAGTGTTCAATCACCGGCGGCGGATCGTAGAAATGATGCAAGAGCTCGCGCCATTTTGGAAACCGATCGGATTTTCGGAATCCAATTGTGTGGTCCTCAAGGGCTCTCCAATGGACGAGCAGGAGATAACGATTCGGCGTCTCCATGCACCGGTGGACGTTCAGCGAAATGAACCCGGGCGTAGCGGCAATCAACGGCCGAGCAGTTCGGAGCGCCTCTTCAAAGGCTGCGTCCTGCCCCGGGCGGACGTTTAAGACTCCCATTTCTATAATCATATCGATTCCCAGCGCTTGCGCCATTTATGTCTTTAGGCTGGCGCAAAACTCAGTTTCGCGCTGATCGCCTGGATTTGATCGAGCGTGACGGCTTTTTCGAGTGCGGCGATTTGCACGGCGCAATTCCCTGCTGCGGTCGATTCGCTTGGCCCGCGCACCACTTCGATTCCCGTCACCAATTCGGTCAGGCGATTGAGCGCTTCATTTTTCACGCCGCCGCCCGCGATGCAGAGACGCTTGATGGACTTGCCGGATAACCGTTTCATTTCTTCCACCGCTTCAGCATACCGGCGGGCGAGGCTTCGGAAGATGATGGCGGCGAGCGCAGGCGGCCGTTTTTCTTCCGCGAACCCGGCCTTGCGCAGCCCGGCGTTGATGCGCTCCACCATGTTGCCGGGGGCGAGATACTCCGTTTCATCGGCGTGGAAGTAGGGCCCCTCGGGTGATGTCTCCAGGCACTGCGCGGCCAAATCGGCAGCGGTCAGGCGCAGACCGATGCTGTTCCAATCGCGCAGGCATTCCTGAAGCAGCCAAAGCCCGATGACGTTTTGCAGAAATCGGATGCTGCCCGCCACGCCGCCTTCGTTGGTAAACGCTTTGCCCTTGCCGCCGCCTCGAACCACGGGTTGAAGCAAAACCGTGCCCACCAGCGACCACGTTCCCGAGCTGATAAAAGCCAGTTCGGCGTGTGGAAACGGAATCCCCGCCACGGCCGAGCCCGTATCGTGACAAGCTGGAGCAATCACTTGCGTATTGGCCAGTCCCACTTCCTGGCTCACCTCGGGCCGCAATTTGCCGAGCGTCGTGCCGGCCTGCACGATGGGCGGAAACTTATCCAAGGACAATCCGAACGCTGACGTGAGTTCGTGCGACCACGAACGGGTCTGCACGTCGAGCATTTGCGTGGTGCTGGCTTCCGTATACTCCGCCGCCGCCACGCCCGTCAGCCGATATTGAAAATACTCGGGAAGAGTGAGCCAGCGGTTTGTCCGCTCCCAATCTACGGGAAATTCCTCCATGTGCGCCACCAATTGGTAGAGGGTATTGAAAGGAAGAAACTGGATTCCGGTGATCTGGTAGAGGCGCTCTCGCGAAACCTTTGTGAACGCCTTTTCCATGGCGGGAACGTTGCGGGCGTCGCGATAGCAGTACGCATGGCAGATGCGCTCGCCCGCGGCGTCGAGCAGGGCGTAGTCCACTCCCCATCCATCCACGCCCACGCTGTCAATGCGGCCCCCGGTTTTTGCCCCGGCTTTCACCAAGCCGCGCAGAATCTCCTGCCACAACCGCTCGACGTCCCACACCAGGTGGCTGCCGGACGGCTGCGAGCCATTGGGGAAGCGGTGAATTTCCTCGAGCGTGCCTTCGCTGCCATTCCACCGGCAAAGCACCAAGCGGCCGCTCTCGGCCCCCAGATCCACCGCCACCACATTCCGGCCCTGACCCATCGCAGAAATGCCCCCCTGACACCCTGATGAATCACCAATTCACTTCGCGGCGCCCAGCGATTGCTTCGTTTCCCATTTATCAATCGAAAATCAAGCGTAGCTTGCCACGGCGTCTTTATTTCTCGCCCCGCGCTCGCGTTCGGCCCGCTGCGTGTAACCGGAAGCGCGGAAAGCCTGGAGCGGGTCCTCCGCGAGCCCCTTGCTCTTTCGCCATTCGCGAATGGCGGGGCGAACGTCGGTGGCGAATGCGGACTTCAGGCACTCCTCCGCATCGATCAGCGCGCTCTTCGTCTGATAGGCAGTGAGCTTCTCATGGTCCACCAGAGCGGCTTTGGCGTAAATCTCCTGCGCCACCATGGCTGTTTGGATCATTTCCTCCACCTTGTCCTTCAGGTTGTGGCTCTGGTCGATCATGTAAGCGATGTCGGCGCGCTTTCCCACCTCCCATTCGTAGCCGATGATCTCGTTAAAAATGCGGAACACCTGGTAGGGATCAATGGAGCCGAGGGTCAGGTCATCATCCGCATAGCGGCGGTCATTGAAGTGGAACCCGCCGAGCATATCCTCGCTCAGGAGCCACGCCACAATCTGTTCGATGTTCTGCGCCTGGTAATGATGGCCGGTATCCACCAGCACGCGCGCCTGCGGGCCGGCGTGGCGCGAAAGGATCAGCGCCATGCCCCAGTCACCCAGGTCCATGTGGTAAGAATAGGGCTCGAAGGGCTTATACTCCACCAGAAGCCGTTGTTGCGGCGAGAGGTGTGAGTGTACTTCGCGGAGGCCTTCCTCAAACCACTTTTTGCGCTGGCGAATCGACGCTGTTCCGGGGAAGCTCGAACCGTCGGCAAACCACGGCGAGACGTCGTGGCTGCCTGTCTGCTTGCCAATCTCAACACAGTCCAGAATGTGCTGGA